>JABDAM010000008.1 GCA_013289145.1 Alphaproteobacteria bacterium
CATCTGGCACGCCTGAATATAAGTCGTCAGGCGTTCAAGCCAGCGGTTGGGCAGCGTGGGCGCGCCTTCGGCGACGGCGGCGCGCGTCAGGTAAACTTTGGCATGCGACACGAATTGATAAAAATCATGCGCGGCGAGAGCGAGCATTTCGTCGGGTTGGCCGAGCAGCATATCCGCGCGCATCGGCCGTGACAGCCACGGATCGGGCGCGGGCGGCGCGGGCCAGGCGCCTTCATTCAAACCGCCGAGGATGATGACGTCGAAACAATGCAGCCGCGCTTCGAGTAATCCGAGGATTTGGATTTGCGGGTGCGCGTGGCCGGTATGGATCATCACCGCCGCCATGCGGTCTTGGAGCAGTTCCATCAACGCCGCGAGCGGCATAGGCGCGAAACAGGCGCTATTGTATTCCAGTTGCGCAAATAATTGCCACAGCGCTTTGCCGGATTCATGCTGCCATAACAGCGGCGCGGCGTCCGGTTCGGCGGTGAGATTGTCGCCAAGCGCGCGCAAACAATTCATCCAATCGGCCAGAGATTTTACGCCGTCTTCGATTTGCAATTGCGTCAGCGCATCGCGCAGCGGCAAATTTTCATCCGCGCGCGACAGCAAATCGGACAGATGATGCGGCGGCGTATCCTGACGGAAAAATTCCAGCTCCACTTGGCGCGCGGCGGCGCGGCAGGCACTCAGCGTGGTGCCGAAAGCGGAAATCGGATGTTTGAGCAGGCTGAGTAAATTGACGGTATTCGCGCTTTGCAGGCACAGCAGCAACAGATGCAGCCAGCGCCCGGGCGCGGTGCGGTCCAGGGTTTGTCCCGCGCTGTCGTTCACCGTGATATGGAACCGCGCCAGTTTCGCCGTGACGCGCGCGGCGAGGTTGCGGTCGGGCGTGATGAGTGCGGCGCTGTGATTTTCCCGTGCGGCGCGGGCGAGGATGAGGGCGATGGCTTGCGCCTCAGTCTCCGCGTTCGGCGCGGTGACGGTGTGGATGCCGGACAGGATATGCGCATCGGCGGCGGATTTGATCAAACGCTGTTTCGGATCGCGCCAGGTTTGCACGGCTGCGGCGGGGAGTAAAACCTGTTGCCAGAGTTTCGCCCGATCTGATTTAATATTTACCAATGACTGAACTTGCGCGCGCGGAATTTCAAAATCGCTTAACAAATGATACAGCGGTTTCTGCGGATGGGTTTCGGACAGGTTATTCCAAATTTCTTCCGGCAAATCCTGATCCAGCGCGGGCAAAATCACTTGGCCGCGCGGCAGGTTGGCAATGGTGCGCAGCAACGCGCGCGTGGCGGGCAAAGACCCCGTGGAACCGGCGGCGATAACGGGATGCGCAGGCGGTTGCGCCGTCCATAATTTCGCATAGCCGTGCAAAATGTTTTGGCGCGCGGCGGCGGCATCGACCTGGCCGCGCTGCACCAGGATTTCCGGCCAGCGCTGTGTGATGACGCGCAGCCAGCCGAGGGAAACTTGCCAGTGCGCAGACAAATTTTCCGGCACAATATTTTCCAGATTGGACAGCGGAACTTCGCGCAGGCTGGCTTCATCCCATAATTTCGTGAGCGCCTTGGCCAGCCCCAGCGCGCGCGGCCAGGGCATGTCCTGTTGTTCCTGGATCAGGTTGATGAGCAGGCCGAGGCGCGCGTGCGGATCGATCACGGGCGGGAAATCCAAATCCGGCAATTGCAGCGTCAAAACATCGTCGTCCAAATCGCCGATGGCATGAATGCGCGGCAGCAATGTCGGCGCGTCGCGCGCGATGAGTTGCTGGAGCGTGCGTACCGCGCGGCGCGTGGGCAGCATGACCATGTAATCCGACAGCACGGTTTGCGTCCGCGCGGCATCCGCGCGGATGTGGTCCGCCAGCGATTGCAAAAAGTCGACACCGGCGGGAATGGTGGATAAATTCATGACAGCGCCGCGTCCGCCGCCGCGATGTCGGCGGGGGTTGAGCAATGAACCCAGATGCCTTCGTGTACAATGCCGTACAGACGGCCTGCGGATTCCTGTTCGTCCCAGATGGTTTTGCAGGAGAAAATTTCTTCGGCGCGGTTGGCGTAAACGTCCGCTTTGGAAATCATGACACTGGCGAAAACATAAGGCGCGCTGGGCCGCGCGGCGCGGAAGGATAGTTTGCCATTATCCGTGATGAAGTAATCGCCTGGGCCGTCGAAGCCCACCGCGCGTTCCTTGGGCGCGAGCAATAATAAGGTGTCCATAATGTTCGGATTCCAAAATTGCATCATGCGGTGCAGTGCGGGTATTGCGCCGGGCATGTCACGCCAAACGGCGTCGGCATTGGCGGTGAAAAATGTATCGCGGCCGAGCAACGGCAATGCTTTTTTAATCGCGCCGCCGGAGTCGAGTAGTTTTTCGCGTTCATCGGAGATAGTGATAACAGGTGCGGCGCGCGATCCCGCATGTGCGATAATCTGCTCACCTAAATAATGCGCATTCACGACGGCGCGTGTGACGCCGCCCGCGGCGAAGCTGTCCAGCACGTGATCCAGCATCGCGCGGCCTGCGAATTTGAGTAGCGGTTTCGGCGTGGCGTCAGTCAAAGGCCGCATGCGTGTGCCCAGGCCGGCGGCCAATATCATCACCGCGTCAATCGCATTCGGCGGCGTGATTTTAATCGCGCGGGTGTCGTCGCTATCGCCGTCCGAAATTTCCACGCGCCAATGCGGCGGCAATGCGCGGCCCGCGCGTTCCGGCCATTCGACGAAGACCAATCCTTCGGCGCAGGCGGCCTGCCAATTCAATTCCACCAGTTCGGAAACATCGGACAGGCGGTAGAGATCGTAATGATAAATAGTGACGTTGTCGGTTTCATAGGGCTGCACCAAGGTAAACGTGGGCGAGGGCACCGCGATGTCTTCGCCCACCACCACGCGGATAAAGGCGCGCACAAAAGCCGTCTTGCCCGCGCCCAAATCGCCGTGCAAAGCCACCACCGTTCCGGGCGTAAGCCATTGCTCCGCAAGGCTTTTTGCCAGTTGCGGCAGGTCGGTTTCGCGCAAGTATTGATGGGTTTTTGTTTGCATTTGGGCGGGCATCTCGGGTATGGTTTGGGGTAACAGAAAATCGGATGCAAGTCAGTATGAAAGAAACATCGATAGACGTAGCGATTATCGGCGCGGGACCGACGGGGCTGTTTGCCGCCTTTGAATGCGGGATGCTGGGCTTGTCCTCCGCCGTCATTGATGCGCTGGATGCGCCGGGCGGGCAGTGCCAGGCGCTTTATCCGGAAAAACCGATTTACGATATTCCCGCCTATCCACACATCATGGCGGGCGATCTGGTGGAAAATCTGGTCGCACAGGCCGCGCCGTTTAAGCCGGAATATATGCTGGGTCAGCAAGTAATTGAATTGAATAAGGCCGCCGATGGCCGTTTCCGTCTGATGACATCTGCAGGGAATTATGTCGATGCGGGCGCGGTGATTATCGCGGCGGGCGCGGGGGCGTTTGGTCCGAACCGTCCGCCGCTTGATGATCTGGAACATTATGAAAATTCTCGCGCGGTGCAGTATTTTGTGCCAAAGCGCGCGGATTTCGCGGGCAAGCGCATCGTCATCGCGGGCGGCGGCGACAGCGCGGTGGATTGGGCGATCTCATTATCTGAAATCGCGGCCAGCGTCGCGGTGGTGCACCGCCGCGACAAATTCCGCGCCGCGCCGGAGAGTTTGCGGCAATTGGCGGAACTGTCTGCCGCCGGGAAGATTGATATGGTTACGCCGTACCAATTGCATGCGCTGGAGGGCGACCGGAAAACTTTGGCGGCGGTCGTCGTGGCGGATATGGAAAATCAAATCCGTAAAATCGAGGCCGATGTATTGCTGCCGTTTTTCGGTCTGGCGATGACGTTGGGACCGATTGCGGAATGGGGCTTGGGCATTGAACGCAATCACATCGCGATCAATCCCGCGACGGCGGCAACGAATGTGCCGGGGATTTTCGCGGTGGGGGATATCGCGACGTACGACCATAAACTCAAACTGATCCTGACAGGTTTTGCCGAGGGCGCCGCCGCGGCGCATAGCGCGCGGGCGTATTTGAAACCTAATCAGGATTTCGGGTTTGAATATTCGACAAGCCGCGGCGTGCCGGAGGCGGGAAAGAAATCTGCGGCCGCATAAACAGCTTGTCACCCCGGCCTTGTGCCGGGGTCTGTGTTTCCACATTTTATTATTTTGAAATTGAGTGATTGCCTCGCGGCAGACCCCGGCACAAGGCCGGGGTGACATTAGCCTAAAAGGTACTGCCCCAACTTCTCCCGCACATCAGCATCCAATTCCCGCTTCTCATGCTTCACAGGATTCCAGTAAACGCACGCGGCTTCCTGGCTGGCGTGGCATTCGTCGCCGATGAAGACGCCGGTTTGCATGGTGAATGACGTGTTGCCCATGCGCGTGATGACGCAGCCGATTTCCAAATCATTCGGAAAGGTGATTTCCTTGTAAAAATCATTAATCGTGCGCGCGACGACGATGACGTGTTCCGGCGTCGACCACAGCACGCCGAGTTTGCCGAGCAGCGCCAGGCGTCCGGTTTGGAAATAAACGCCAATCACCATGTTATTCACATGGCGCTGAACTTCCAGGTCCGCATAGCGCACATGGTCGCGCGCCCAAAAGCGGTAGGTGCTGCGCTCCTTGGCATCATAGGTGGAAAGCTTTAATGCGATTTCGGCCATCGGTGCAGTCCTTGCGTTACGGCGTTGCAAACGTCACTTGCTGGTATATCCCCGATGCATTTGGGGTCAAGCCGGAAATCCGCCAACATGCGGCCGGAATGATGGCATGTTTCCGGTTGCAGCCAGGCAAAAGGGATGCCCCACGGTCCGAAACGCCAGGGCAGATATTCCGAATCCTTGTCGCCGTTGGCGGGGTGGCCTGTTATTTCAACGGCGGGCGTTCCGGCGGTCGCGGCGGCGTGGAGCGCGAAGCTGTCGTTGCACACCATGATATCGCACGCGCGCGCGAACACGCCGCTTTCACGCGGCGTAAGCTGATCGACAAAATTTACCGCTTGCGGCACGGCGGCCAGGATGGTTTCCGCGGCAAGCTCATCCTTTTTGCCGTGACCCAGCATGAAAATCGTGCCGCCGTGCCGGTCTTGCAGCAAGTGCGCGAGTTCCGCGAAATGTTCCGCCGGCCAGCGTTTGTGATCCGCCGACGCGCCGACGCCAAAGACAAACCACGGGCGCGGATAATGTTTCACCGCGAGGAGCGTTTTGATTTTATTTTCGTCTTCCGCCGTGAAATGGAATTCCTGTTTGATGTCTGCGACAGGGGGTATCTTCATGCCCAGCGCGTGCAAGATCTGCATGCCGCGCCAGACTTCATGCGCCGGGCGTGCGTCGTCGATGACATGGGTGAAAAAATCTTCATGCTGCGGAAAGTGCTGCGCCTTATAGGCGTTGGTATTGCCTGAATAGCTGAGACGATAAGGCGCATCCAGCACTTGGGTGATCACGCCCGCGTGATGCCAGTCTTCCGTCCAGCGCGGGACGATGATGAGGTCAAAGGGCGCCGCCGCGTGGGCTTGCAATTCAATGGCGTATAAAAAACTTTGCGCCTGATCATAGCCGGGTTCATAAGGCGGCGTGATGACATAATCAAAGGCGGGATTATGCTCGGCCAGGTTTAAATTGTTCTTGTTGCAGAGCAGCGTGATTTTCGCCTGCGGATAAAATTTGCGTAAGGAAGCATAGAACGGCGTGTGCAACAGGTAATCGCCCATCGCGTCAAGTTTGATGATCAGAATGGATTTGATATCGGCGGGTGCAGGCGGCCATGGGCGGGCATCCGTTGTGACGGCGCGGACGCGGTAATTATTCCAGTCCGGTTGCGGGTAATCTTGGGGGCCGTTGTGGAAATGGGTTTGCGCGGTCATACCGGATTAAAACGGCCTGCCGTTATACATCGTCTCCATCCGCACGTGTTCGTCGTGGCTGAGTTTGCTGAGCACGGGGTCGGCGTTGATGGTGTCGGTCTGGCTGGCGTCGTGCGCGGTTTTGGCGGCGATGGGGTGGTTGAATTGCGTAAAGTAAACGCCGTTGCCGGGTTTTTTGATGGCGCTGTAAAAGTACATATAGAATTGCCGCGAGGTCGCCAGCGCATGCCATTCGCGCGGCGCGGGCGCGTCAACTTGATGCACGCGCAAACCGCCGGAGGCGTTCAGGCGGCCGAGCCATTCGGCGTCCAGGTGACAGCGGAACGTGGTATCCATCGGGCCGACTTGTTTCCAGAAGTCATGGCGCATGACCCAGGTGGTGGGATTGGCGTAATCGTGAATTTGATTGGTGATGCCCTTTGGCGTCATCAGGCGCTGGGTGCCGCCGACGAAATCGTATTTGTGCAAAAGTTCCAGCGCGCTTTCCAGGCGTTCGGGGGCATAGATATCATCGTCTTCCAAAAACGCGATGATATCACCCGTCGCGGCGGCGGCGGCGGCATTCACGGCGGCGGCCTGGTTTTTCGGCGCGTCGGCGGCGACGTTGGCGAAGACCATGTCGGTGCGGTTTTTATAATCATCCGGCACCACCGCGCCGTGATCGATGCCGACGCAGATTTGGATCGGCATTTTTCCCGCGATGGTTTGGGCGCGCACGCTGTCCGCCGCGCGTTCGAGCCAGTAAAAACCTTCGTCCGGATGTTTGGTGAAACGCGACGGCAGGCAGACGGAAATGGATTTCCAGTTGGTGTCCGTGCGCTGCGGAATGAAATGGTAATAGGCGAGGCCGTATTCATAGCGGCCTTCAAGCAGGTCGGGTTCGATTTTTAAAACGGCGTCGGTGATTTCCAGCGCGCGTTCGTTATTGCCTGCATAACGATGCGCGCGGGCGAGGAGGCAGAATTGCTCCATCGTCTCGCGCGTCGGCGCGGCGGGGAGTTTGGGGGTGAAATAATCAATCGCTTTTTGCGGCTCGGCTTCGGCCAGATAAACGTCGTTCAAAATGCGCCAGGTGCGGATGTGATCGGGATGCGATGCGCGCACCATGTCGGCCACGGCGGCGGCTTCGCTCACGCGGCCTTCGCGCAGCAACATCGCCGCGCGGTTAATATAGGATTGCGAGAGGGATGGGAGCGGTTCGGCGGTCATCTATATTTTTTACTGAATGGCAGTTGTGTTGACTAGATGCTATTATATCCAAACTTTGTCCGAACATAGGGTATGATAATGCAAAGATTTACGAATTCCATTTTGGCTGCATTAGACAGCCGAAACTGGTATGGGGCACTGACTTTAGCTTTAGCCTTGCCAGACATTTGTGGGTGGCTTGAAAATCCAAAGGTGAGCAGCAGAGCAAGGTGCATCGCATGGTGGAATAAGTTTTTAATTGCAAAATATACGAGTAAAGTCGGCGCTAATTATGATGAAACCGTATTTTTAAATGGCAATGATTTTTATGCTCTTAGGTGCGCTTATTTGCACCAAGGCGGTGACGATATCACTGATCAAAATGCCAGATATATAATTAATAAATTTATGTTTGTTGCCCCTAAAGAAAATATATACTTCCACTGTAACACGAAAATAAATGATGTTCACGAAACCCTTCAGTTGCAGGTTGATGTATTCTGCAGGGATATATGCTTTGGCGTAGAACAATGGATATTGCAAAATGCTAGTGACGTTGAGATTGTGAGGAGAATAAATGAAGAGCTAATCATTATTCACGATTTAAGCGGTGGTATAATTTTTTAAATGTTCTGCTTGAATAAATAATTACCGAACTGCCGTCGCGCTCGCCGGAATAACCTTCACGTCATTCTCAGCCATTTTCGGCTGCGCTTTCGCGATCAGTTGTGCGAACTGGTTGTCGTCTTGGCGCACGATAGAGGCGAGCTGGTTTAATTCTTTGCCTTCGAGTTTGTCGTTGCCCAGTGACGCAACCTTGGTCGGGTTCACCTGCGTGCCGCGCATGTGGACTTCGAAATGCAGGTGCGGGCCGGTGGCGCGGCCGGTGGCGCCGACGTAGCCGATGACTTGGCCTTGGTGCACGCGCGTGCCGGCGTGGATGCCTTTGCCATAGCGCGACAGGTGGGCATAGGCGGTTTCATAGGTACTGTTGTGTTTGATTAAAACGTAATTGCCATAGCTGGAAAAAACGGACGCTTTTTCCACCACGCCGTCGCCCGCCGCGAAAATAGCAGAGCCGTAGGCAGCGCCGAAATCGATGCCTTTATGCATGGCGGAGTAACCCAGGATGGGGTGAACGCGCATGCCGAAGCCGGAGGTGATGCGCGCGCCGTCGACGGGGGTTTTCAATAATGCTTTATGCACGTCGCGGCCGTCGGCGTGGTACATGTGGCTGTTCATGCGATACAAACCGATTTTGGTTTTGGCGTTTTCAACGCGCAGGTATTGCACCTCGCCCGCCTGGATCAATTCGCCCTTGTCGTCGTAATCGGCGGGGAACATCACGGCGAACTGGTCGCCCTTATGCACATCGCGCTGGAAGTCCATGTCATAGGCCAGCCATTTCGCCATCTGGTTGGCGACGGAGCGCGGCGCGCCCGCGCGGCGGACGGAGGCGGCAAAGGCGCCGTCCACAGTGCCGCGAATGGCGACGATGCGTTTTTCCACATTCCGCGCGATGCGCTGGGCGTTGAAGTTTTCCTCGGCGTCCTTGGTCAGTTCAATGCGCTGGGTCGCGTCGGGAGCGAAGGTGAGTTTAATGAGGCGCGTCGCGTCTGCGTCGTGTTCGAGCTGCAGGTGGACTTCCTGCCCGGCCTTGAAACGTTTCGCGTTATAGACGTCGGCCAGGGCGTCGGCGGCATCGGCGGCGGTGTCGGCATCAATACCTTGCGCCTTTAACATGCCAGTGATGGTTTGGTTGTTGGCGAGTTTGAGGGTGCGTTCTTCCTGTACCGGGGCGGCGGCGGGCATGGCCTGTTCGGCGACATGCAATGGCGTGTGACCCAGGACGCCATCCATCCAGGGCATTTGCGCAGCCAAATTGTTCAGGGAAAATAAAAATGCAGTCAGCGCGGGCAGGGCATAAACATTTAAGCGCATCGGTTTACTGTTCCCTCGTCAAGTGTTGGCCTTTAGGCGTTGCGCGCGATCATTCAGCAAATCGGACGCATGTCTTTGGGGTTACCCCATGAAAAGTTCACTGATTCTGTCGAATCGTCGCTTGTCAGCAAACCAGCTGTGCTTTTAAGGCAACAGTCCGGGCGGGTCAAGCAGTAAATAAGCAATGGGGTTAGGTTGGCAGGACATTAGGATTTTAGAGGTTATTTTCTAACGTCCTATTCATCCTGAAATCCTAATTCCTAAGGAAAAAGTATCCCCGGGGTTACTTCGGCCAATACATTGCGGCTGTACTTTTCCGCCCACGGGAACCTATTGGTTGTGATCCCAAAAGGCCACGAATGGTGGGAGGGGACAGTGGCGCCGAACCAGACCTGGCCGGACGCATCTTGCCGCAACGAACGGAGGGGAGTCGTACGCCTCCCCATGTTACTTATGACTATAGTCCTAGTAGGAATAAATGTCAAGCATTATTTTTCCTCCCCCTGGAGGGGGGTAGGAAGATAGGGGCAAGGCACTTTATCAGAAAAGTGCGGAACAATCCCATGCACCTGGGAAATTCGGGGAAATCTGGCAAGAAAGTTGCGCTGTCGAGTAATATTATATTCTTATCTTGCTTTCACCACACCGCGGGCGGCGGATTCCAGGGCTTCGCCGGGGGTGATCGTCACTTTGGGAATAAGGCGCAAACGGTGGAGCAGCGCGAGCCATAAAGGCGTGCAAACCAGGCTGAGCGAGATCACCGCCAGAACATATTTATGCGCGCCGTCATCCAGGGAGCCGTCGGCGATACCCATCCCGGCGAGGAGGAAGGAAAATTCGCCGAGCTGTCCGGTGACGGCGCCGGCCAGCCAGGCGTCTGGCGCGGGAACTTTTTGCAGGCGCAAGACCGCGACGTTCAGCAAAGTTTTTAACATCAAAGCGCCGATGACAAGGCCCGCCACCGTCAGCCAATGCGCGATGATGAAATGCAGATCGATCAAAAGGCCGACGGAGAGAAAAAACACCATGATGAGCAAATCGAAAACAGGGCGCGTGTTTTTCTGTACCTTTTCACGCGATCGCGTGCGGCTGAGCATCAGGCCCGCAAGGAAGGCGCCATAAGCGGCGGAAAACCCCAGCGCCCCCGCCAATGCCGCGCCGGTGAAACAGACGGCCAGGGCGGTGATGGTGGTTTGCCCCTTCATGGCTTTGGCCTTGACGCGCGCGAATTTGCGGCCCCAGTGCATGAACCATTGCGGCTGTTCGGACAGCAGCCACATCACGGCGGCAAGGATCAGCAGACCGGCGATGAGTTTCACCAAGCCCATCAGGTTCACCGTGCCGCCCATGCGCATCGCGCCCAGGATCAGCATCATCGGCACGACGGAAATATCCTGGGCGATTAAAATCCCCATGCTGACGGCGCCGCCATGGGTGCGTTTGGCATCCATTTCCTCCAGCACTTTTAACGCGACGGCGGTTGATGAGACGGCGATACAGCAGCCGAGCAAAAAGGCGGTTTTAAACGGCCAGCCGGTAATAAAGCCGACGCCGTACATCACGCCCACGCCGACGGCGATTTGAATAAGGGTGGTAACGACGGCGGGCCGCGCCACCGCCCGGAATTGCGACAGATCCATTTCAAGGCCGATGTAAAACATCAGCAATAGGATGCCGAGTTCAGCAAGCCATTGAATGTCGTCCGCATTTTCCACCAGGCCCAGGCCCGCGGGACCGAAAATCGTACCCACCAGGATATAGCCGATCAGCACCGGCTGCCGCAGTTGGCGCAGCAGCGCGCCGCCCAAAAAGGCGGCGGCGAGGATCATCGCCAGATCGTTGAGTTCCGCGGTGGATTGCATGTCTGAGCATGGCTTGATTCCGCCAGGAAAGCAAAGCAGGGTATAAAAAAATTGACATTGAAAAGCAGGGCTTGCTAGAAATGGCCTTAATCATCCTTTGAGGTTATAATGACAAGCGTAGCTCCTAATACTCCAAGTCAAAAAGAAATTATCATTGCGGAAAGGCGTAAACGCCTGTTGGGGCGCTATGTTCCCAAGGAGCTGTTCGACCAGGTGTGCTTGGCCTTGGTCGTAACGGATTTCCCCGGCGGTCTGCGGGAGGCGATCAAACAGGTTCCGGATAATCTGCCCGAGCGTGAAGTTACATTTTTTGCGCCTGATACGGGCATAGATTTTCGCTTTGAACTGCAAGAGTATACGGCAACCATGCCGCGTGATGGCCGTTATGTGGATTTCATTTTGTTTAAGCCTACCCACGAAGCTGTTGCTGGTTTCGGTCTTGTGAAGGACACTTGGGTGACTTTGCCTGCGGCAAAAATATTGCCGCCCCTTACGGTTCCGGCGGGAAAACAAAAACTAGCTAAATTGTTTAAGGGCGAGATTGATTGGTCCAATCATGTTATCAGCCTCGATCAATTGAGCAAAGATTATGCCGATGCCGCCCTCCGTGAATTGTCGTCTATCAAGATCCAGAGGTCCGCGCTGCCAAAATTCCCGACGCTTGAGGTGCTGGCCAAACAGGAGGTTGGAAAAGAACAGGAGGCTGGAAAAGATGCGAAGCCCGGTAATCCTGCGGAACCGGATGTATTTCACACTGCCTGCGTGCGTGTGGTTTTGCATAAGAAAAACGGTCTTCCCGATTTGAGCAAGCCGCAACGCTACTATATGAGAATTGTTCCTGGAGAAAAATATACCGCCGAGAAATTGCAAGCGGCTTTGGACGGCGCAAAGAAAGGCGTGTATCCCTTTATTCACATTTCTCATTTACCCAATAGTGATGCCGAGCCTCAGCCTGATGAAGCGCGGAATTTCTCCCAGTCGATGTTTGAAGCCGTCATGCCTGAACTGCTAGAGGCTTTCGGAAAATATGCCGAAGGAGAAAAAAATACCTTGCAAAATGTCGGGGCCAAGATTTCGGCGAAGGGTATAGTAAGGAGCCGGCGTGCCGCGCAGTCTAGGGCCAAGGAAACGGTGGCGGAAGATTTGCCGGTTGTTCCAGTTGCTCCGGAGCCGGAAATTACGCCCGCGGTTGAAGCTGTTGAGGCGCCCGCCGCGGATTCCGTGCATGATATCGTTCATAACGCCGCCGCTCCGGCTGTGGCCGAAACGCCCGTGCCGGGCATCCGCATGGGGCGTCCGTGGGGCCCGGATGAAAGCAAGGCTTGTTTATCTTTTATCGTGCATAATCAGGAAGGTGGCCTGACGGAGGCTAAGCAGACGGGTGCTATCATGGCCTATGGATTGCCGCAGACGCCGGATGTGCTGAAAGCATGTTTTACAACGGTTCAGACAGCAGCCGGTAAAAATAAACAGGCTTATTGCGACGTGTTTATCTGGCAGCCCGGCCAGCAGGAATTCACGCCGGAGACGCGGATTGCCGCCAATCTGGCGACAGCAAGACTGGATATGGAACGTGGATCGTTGATAGACAGGATTGCCAAGGCTTTTCCTGTTCCTGAAGGTCTTGGAAAAGGTTTGACGTCGTCACCGAAGCCATAATTCCCGGGGTTTGCGGATTGCGTTCGGAGTGGTTTAAAAACAGGGTTTCTGTGGCTTTGCCGCCTGCCGAAAAAAAGTTGCTGAAAAGTTAAAAAAAGTGCTTGCAAAGTAAAAAACTCATAGCTATAAGCACGCTCTCGCAAGTGATGCGGCTCAGATGTTTCTTGACTTCGGTTGGGTGTTTGTGTTGTAATGCTTGTCCTTCTGGCAGATTCGGCTAGTCCAACTGAGATTTTTGATTTCAGTTCGTGGCTACTGCGCTGTCGGTTTGGTGTGATTCGGGTTGATTCGGAAAACACCGCGGTTCTTGTACAAGTCGTTTTGGATCCAATAGTCGTTGTCAAGGCGAGCTATTGGAAAAATGAAAAGATACACAGGCAGCAGGACATCCAACCCCTGTTGGGTGGTTTGGTGAAAAATAACACTAAATTAGCTGTACTGTGTTTTATTACGCAGTAAGAACAATGCCAATTTAGTTCAGAGATAACACGGATTGATGATCTCATTGTTGATCCGTTCAGTCTATCAAACTTGAGAGTTTGATCCTGGCTCAGAACGAATGCTGGCGGCAGGCTTAACACATGCAAGTCGAGCGATGTAGCAATACATAGCGGCGCACGGGTGAGTAACACGTGGGAATATGCCCTTTGGTACGGAATAGCCTCGGGAAACTGGGATTAATACCGTATATGGAGAAATCTGAAAGATTTATCGCCAAAGGATTAGCCCGCGTCTGATTAGCTTGTTGGTGAGGTAATGGCTCACCAAGGCGACGATCAGTAGCTGGTCTGAGAGGATGATCAGCCACACTGGAACTGAGACACGGTCCAGACTCCTACGGGAGGCAGCAGTGGGGAATATTGCACAATGGACGAAAGTCTGATGCAGCCATGCCGCGTGAGTGATGAAGGCCTTCGGGTTGTAAAGCTCTTTTGGCGGGGACGATAATGACGGTACCCGCAGAATAAGCCCCGGCTAACTTCGTGCCAGCAGCCGCGGTAATACGAAGGGGGCAAGCATTGTTCGGAATTACTGGGCGTAAAGGGTGCGTAGGCGGATCGGATAGTCAGATGTGAAAGCCCAGGGCTTAACCCTGGAATTGCATTTGAAACTGCCAGTCTAGAATTGTGGAGAGGAACGTGGAATTCTCAGTGTAGAGGTGAAATTCGTAGATATTGAGAGGAACACCAGTGGCGTAGGCGACGTTCTGGCCAACAATTGACGCTGAGGCACGAAAGTGTGGGGAGCAAACAGGATTAGATACCCTGGTAGTCCACACCGTAAACGATGTGTGCTAGTCGTTGGGGTTAAACTCAGTGACGCAGCTAACGCTTGAAGCACACCGCCTGGGGAGTACGGTCGCAAGATTAAAACTCAAAGGAATTGACGGGGGCCCGCACAAGCGGTGGAGCATGTGGTTTAATTCGACGCAACGCGCAGAACCTTACCAGTCCTTGACATGCCTGTCATAGTTACCAGAGATGGTTTCGTCGGTTCGGCCGGACAGTGCACAGTTGCTGCATGGCTGTCGTCAGCTCGTGTCGTGAGATGTTGGGTTAAGTCCCGCAACGAGCGCAACCCTCTTCCTTAGTTGCTACCATTTAGTTGGGCACTCTAGGGATACTGCCGGTGATAAGCCGGAGGAAGGCGAGGATGACGTCAAGTCCTCATGGCACTTACGGACTGGGCTACACACGTGCTACAATGGTGGTGACAATGGGACGCGAACCCGCGAGGGGGAGCAAATCTCCAAAAGCCATCTCAGTTCAGATTGCAGGCTGCAACTCGCCTGCATGAAGTTGGAATCGCTAGTAATCGTGGATCAGCATGCCACGGTGAATACGTTCCCGGGCCTTGTACACACCGCCCGTCACACCATGGGAGTTGGTTCTACTTTAAGTCCGCGTGCTAACCGTAAGGGGGCAGCGGCCCACAGTAGGGTCAGCGACTGGGGTGAAGTCGTAACAAGGTAGCCGTTTCGGAAGGAGCGGCTGGATCACCTCCTTTCTAAATGAATTTGATCTTGTTCGCTTCGGCGGACATCAAATTCAAGAAAACAAATGCCAAACATTGCTTCGGCAATGACACTGCTGTCTGTGTATCTTTTCGTTGACTAAGGATTTTAGGAACTAGGAGTTTTAGGAGTTATAGGAATTTATTTTCCTAGTTCCTAAACTCCTAGTTCCTAGTTCCTACCAAGGGGCCTTAGCTCAGCTGGTAGAGCGCCTGATTTGCATTCAGGAGGTCAGGAGTTCGAACCTCCTAGGCTCCACCAGCCTTCGCGGTTGTTCTGCGAACAACCGCTTCGGCTCGGCAAGCCGTTTGTTCTAGGTGTGGAAGTTTCTGCGAGAACAAAGAAGGCTGTCGCGCCGTAGCTTTAGCGAAGGCGGACTGGAGACAATCATTGTTTCTTTATGACATACGAAACTATGTCATCGTGATGTCCTCTGATTTTATGAAACTCTCGCTTTTGCCGACCTCGGATCAAGCTGAGCCGCAAACCTTTTTCGTCCGCGCGACGGAAATCGCCGCGATGTGCGATGACGAAGGGAAAAAGGGAACGATCGTTTTCGCAAAGGGTGTTGATAAAGCCTTTCGCGTGACGCAAAGCCCGGATGAGATTTTAGCGATGATGCGTGACGATAGCGCGAGTTTGCCGATGCGGCACCTGATGGAACAAAAAGCCATCGTGGCTTAACAGATTTGGTGTAACCTCTGGTGAGGGCTTGTAGCTCAGTTGGTTAGAGCGCACGCTTGATAAGCGTGAGGTCGCAAGTTCAAGTCTTGCCAGGCCCACCAATCTTCGCTCGCGCAGCGAAGGGAAGATTGTCCGGCGTAGTTCGAAGAACGAAGACGGACTATACGACGCGCGAGCTACGCTTGGCGCAGCCATCCTGCACAAAAATAACAGAAGCTTGAAGAGAAAAACCAACTGGTTTTTCTCTTCAGTCTTTTGACTGAACGTCTGAACATTGTGAATAAGTTTGTTGCTGTCTGAAGTCTTTGCGGCGGTAGGTGGAATCTTTCCATTCTCCTATCGATCTGAGATGCGATGTCGTATCGCGTCTTTTAAAAACACAAAGACACAAAAGATGCCTTGTCTTCGTCCTAGCCGGGCGTGGGCAAATGGCATCAATTCAATTTATATCGATTGTGATCGGAACCCTCTGATCATGATCGAAATACTGCTGAGAGTTCTTTCGGCCAGCTGAATGCAAGTTCAGTTAGTTGGAAAATAAATCTGTCCGTAGCAATACGGACTATATGTGACGCAAATAACGATAAGAGTTTATGCCTTTGCGTCTGCATGAATCTGTTCAAGTGCATAAGGGCGTTTGGTGAATGCCTTGGCAATCGGAGGCGATGAAGGACGTGATACGCTGCGATAAGTCGTGGGGAGCTGCGAATAAGCTTTGATCCGCGAATGTCCGAATGGGGGAACCCAATCTTAGAAGCCAGATATTAGGTGCCGCTTGCGGGGCCTAGTGTCTGTCTTCTTATCAAGATTATTTTACGCTGAATACATAGGCGTAAAAAGCAAACCTGGGGAATTGAAACATCTTAGTACCCAGAGGAAAAGACATCAAAAGAGATTCCGTTAGTAGTGGCGAGCGAACGCGGACCAGGCCAGTAACATAATTTTGTCGAGCAGAAGTTGATGGAAATCAACGCCATAGTAGGTGATAGCCCTGTATGCAAAGAGGCAAAGTTATGTTCTCGAGTAAGGCGGGACACGTGAAATCCTGTCTGAACATGGGGGGACCATCCTCCAAGCCTAAATACTCCCGATTGACCGATAGTGAACAAGTACTGTGAGGGAAAGGTGAAAAGCACCCCGACAAGGGGAGTGAAAAAGACCTGAAACCGAACGCCTACAAACAGTTGGAGCGGGCTTGTCCCGTGACAGCGTACCTCTTGTATAATGGGTCAGCGACTTAGTGTATCATGCAAGCTTAAACCGTTAGGTGTAGGCGCAGCGAAAGCGAGTCTGAATAGGGCGCTTTAGTATGATGTATTAGACCCGAAACCACGTGATCTAGCCATGACCAGGTTGAAGGTGCAGTAACATGCACTGGAGGACCGAACCCACGCCTGTTGCAAAAGTCGGGGATGAGTTGTGGCTAGGGGTGAAAGGCCAATCAAACGTGGTAATAGCTGGTTCTCCGCGAAATCTATTGAGGTAGAGCGTCGTATGAATACCCTGGGGGGTAGAGCACTGGATGGGCTAGGGGGGCGCGAGCCTTACCAAACCTAACCAAACTCCGAATACCTAGGAGTAATATACGGCAGACAGACAGTGGGTGATAACATCCATTGTCAAAAGGGAAACAACCCAGATCTACAGCTAAGGTCCCCAAATAATGGCTAAGTGTTGAAGCATGTGGGATGTCCATAACAACCAGGATGTTGGCTTAGAAGCAGCCATCATTTAAAGAAAGCGTAATAGCTCACTGGTCTAATAGACGTCCTGCGGCGAAAATGTAACGGGGCTCAAGCCATTTACCGAAGCTTAGGATTCACACGTAAGTGTGAGTGGTAGCGGAGCGTTCTGTAAGCCTGCGAAGGTCACTCGTGAGAGGGGCTGGAGGTATCAGAAGCGAGAATGCTGACATAAGTAGCGATAAACAGAGTGAGAAACTCTGTCGCCGTAAGTCCAAGGGTTCCTGCGCAATGTTAATCAGCGCAGGGTGAGCCGGCTCCTAAGGCGAGGCCGAAAGGCGTAGTCGATGGGAATCACGTTAATATTCGTGAGCCTGCGAGAGATGACGGTGGCCGTACGTGTGCTGTGATAATTGGATTTCATAGTACGCCAAGGACATCCAGGAAATAATCCTCGCATATAGACCGTACTCTAAACCGACACAGGTGGACTGGTAGAATATACCAAGGCGCTTGAGAGAATGGTGTTGAAGGAACTCTGCAAATTACATGCGTAACTTCGGGATAAGCATGCCCGGCGCGAGCCGGGGGCACAAAATAGGGGGTGGCGACTGTTTACCAAAAACACAGGACTCTGCGAAATCGCAAGATGACGTATAGGGTCTGACGCCTGCCCGGTGCTGGAAGGTCAAGAGGAGATGTGCAAGCATTGAATCGAAGCCCCAGTAAACGGCGGCCGTAACTATAACGGTCCTAAGGTAGCGAAATTCCTTGTCGGGTAAGTTCCGACCTGCACGAATGGCGTAACGATCTCCCCACTGTCTCCAACACCAACTCAGCGAAATTGAATTCCCCGTGAAGATGCGGGGTTCCCGCGGTCAGACGGAAAGACCCTATGAACCTTTACTATAACTTTACAGTGGCATTAGCGAATATCTGTGTAGGATAGGTGGGAGATTATGAAGCATGGGCGCTAGCTTGTGTGGAATCATCCTTGAAATACCACCCTGATCTTTGCTGATGTCTAACCACCTGCCGTAATCCGGCAGTGGGACCCTGTATGGTGGGTAGTTTGACTGGGGCGGTCGCCTCCTAAATTGTAACGGAGGCGTGCGAAGGTTAGCTCAGGTTGGACAGAAACCAACCGTCGAGTGCAATAGCAAAAGCTAGCCTGACTGCGAGACTGACAAGTCGAGCAGAGACGAAAGTCGGCTATAGTGATCCGGTGGTCCTTCATGGAACGGCCATCGCTCAACGGATAAAAGGTACTCTAGGGATAACAGGCTGATCTCCCCCAAGAGTCCATATCGACGGGGAGGTTTGGCACCTCGATGTCGGCTCATCACTTCCTGGGGCTGTAGAAGGTCCCAAGGGTACGGCTGTTCGCCGTTTAAAGTGGTACGTGAGCTGGGTTCAGAACGTCGTGAGACAGTTCGGTCCCTATCTGCCGTGGGTGTACGAGATTTGAGAGGACCTGCCCCTAGTACGAGAGGACCGGGGTGGACGTATCTCTGGTGTACCTGTTGTCGCGCCAGCGGCACCGCAGGGTAGCTATATACGGACGAGATAACTGCTGAAAGCATCTAAGCAGGAAACTCACCTCAAAACCAGATCTCGCTTGAGAGACGTTCTAGACTAGGACGTTGATAGGATGGGTGTGGAAGTGCAGCAATGCATGAAGCTAACCATTACTAATCACTCGATCGACTTGAACAGATTTCATCAGAGCTTTTTTGGTTTACCAAATGGGTTCTGAATGCAGACGCAAATGCATGACATTTGCGCGAATTGTTCGGCAGTACATAAATTGAATAACAACTCTGGTTTTATGCCAGAGCGGGAAAACAAACAGACAGCAACAAACTTATTCACAATGCATTCTTGAATGCAGTTGTGACGACCTGGTGGTTATAGCGAACGTGCCACACCCGATCCCATCTCGAACTCGATGGTGAAACCGTTCAGCGCTGATGATACTATGTCTTAAGGCATGGGAAAGTAAGTCGCTGCCAGGTCTTTACAACTGCATTCTCTAAAAAGCCCGCTTTTGGGCTTTTTTTATTTTCATATCCCCCTATAATTCCTCCATGAATGATGATGAATACGATGAATATACGGACGAGGCTGTTTTCATTACGAAAGGTCATCACAAGGGGCATATCGGGTATTGTGATGGTTTGGAAGGGCGTAAAGCTATCATCCACTTCGGCCATCTTTTTTTGACTGGCTATTTTGCTATCCCTCTTACATCCATTCGAATAGCTAGCATGAATGATCTTATGGAAAGATTATCAGATATTCAAAATAAATTGATGCGTCACAAGTATAGAACTGAACTCCTTGATGAAGAAGAACAAATCGATCTCCTGCATGAGCTTTATTTTATCTTTACGAAAGCTAGTGATAGGCACTTTTTTGAAGCCTTTAAGCAATCTCCGGATCGGCCCAAGAAAATCTTTCTTTCCCATGCTTCGCCGGATAAAGGCTATGTGCGAAGAGTTTATAATGATTTAATAAACAGAGGCTATGGTGTCTGGCTGGATGAATATGAAATTAAAGCAGGTGAAAGTATTCCGTCTAAAATACAGCAAGGTATTACGGAATGTGAGCATGTTATTGTCTTCTTATCCAAAAATTCCGTTAAGTCATCCTGGGTTGAGACGGAGTGGATGGCCAAGTTCCATAAAGAAATTGCTTCAGGAAAAAATGCTGTTATTACAGCTTTAATTCAGGAATGTGAAATTCCTCTTCTTTTGCAAAATAAAAAATATGCGAATTTTGTTGAAGGATATAATGATGGGTTATTGGATATTTTAAGAGCAATAGAATAATCCCTTAGGTTGATATCTTTTAAGTTGGGGATTTTAGCGACCATGTCACACCCGATCCCATCTCGAACTCTTGGCGCGACTGCTCAGCGCTGATGATATTATAGATTGAACTCTATAGTTTTTGGTCCAGATTGATTGACTGGAAGGCTCGGTGTTTCTTTGAGGATGAGCTCGGGTAATTGGACATAGCTATAGACTGGCAACTTTTTTCCATTAAGCGGCCATCCGGTTCCAGTATGAAATTTTGAATTTGCTATTTTATCTGCCAGCTCTTGAGAAGTGACAAATCCAAGAGGATGCCTCTTTTGGCGAAATGAGAATGGGGATTAATGGTAGTCCCGTCATGTCAGCAGGGCCGGGGATGAATTTCAATTATAGCAGCGGCCAATACGAACCTGACTTCGGTTTTTAAACAACCCGCTCCAGGACGGGTTTTTATTGATTTTAAAGTCCGAACTGTTATTGAATGGCGCCGTGCTTGATGAATTTGACATTTTAACCTGGCGCCATGGCCAGACGGTTTTGGGCGCGGATGGCCGTTTTGCGGGCTCGAATGATACGCCTTTGACCGAAAAAGGGAGGGCGGAGGCGACGCAAGTTGCGGAAGTGATCTGTCATTTACCCAAAGAACAATGGCCGCAGGCCTTATTTAAAACAAAACGCGAACGCACGCGTCAAAGCGCGGAACCTGTGAAAGAAATGCTTGCCGAACGCGGGCATCGCATTGAAATTCTAACGGCGCCGGAATTTAATGAACGCGGATTAGGCGAATGGGAGGGGCAGAAAAAGAAAGAATGCCCGGCCGGTTCGGATCAAACGCGCGGTCAACTTTATCTGACAGGCGTCACGCCGCCGGGCGGCCAAAGCGCGGAAGCGCATATTGAACAAATCCTGCAAGGCCTTCAAAAGCATGAAACAATATTCGCGAATAAACGCTGCGCGATTTCCTGGCATGGCGGTTGTATGCGCGCGTTATTGTTTTTATGCGGATATGATGATCAAATCGAGGAAATACCGAACGGCCAGGTTTTCCATTTCACGCGGCGGTGCGGCGGGCAAGCCGGCGTGGAAGTTTTGCAATTGGCTGGCGGTAAAATTATGAAAACCACGCCCTATGCAATGACGACAGGCGTTTGCCGTTTATAGTTTCTGAGATTTTATATATTATGGTCCCGCCTAGGAGGAAATGAGGTGAACTGGCTGGATATCGTGAAAATGGCGGTCGGTGCGGGGATTGTGACGACGCTGCTCGGCCAGTGCATTGAATGGCTGCGCGAGGCCGGGGCGGACAAACGCAAAACCTCGCGCATCGCGCGTTATTCCGCCGTGCGCATCGCGGTGGTGTTGGAACAATTCGCCATTCACTGTGCGGAACTCATCAGCAACCGTAAACTTTATTACAGCACGGGCGGCGCGGCTGGAAAGGTTGATACGAAAATCCCCGCACTGTTGCCTTATCCCGATGATGTTGGATGGAATGCGCTGGAGATTTCATGGGTGGCGCGCGCCTTGATGCTGCGGAACGAAATCATGATGGCGCAGCAGGAGATTGATTTCTGGTACGATCTGGATTGGGAGGCCATGCCCGATACGGTTGATATGCAATCTGGCAAATGCGGTTATCTGGCCTGGCGGCTCGCGGCCGATTTGCGGGAATATTACCGCTTGCCGCTTTATCATCCCGGGGAAACGTCATGGGATGCCATTGGTCTGTTAGAACCGTATTATCGTGACGCGCTGGCGGGAAAGAAAAAGGCGCAAAGCGGTTGAAAACAATCCTATTTCCCCCTTGCCAAAGGGCGGAATCCGCCTAAATATACAACCTATGCGTGCGAATCTTGAGCGGCCCATGAAAAATCTCCACACCGCTAAGGCACGGGCGGTGGGCGGCCGCGCGGGGGCAGTGCGGACGCCCACCGGCACGCTGTCTTTCCGCATGACGCCGGAGGAGCTGACGCCGCAGCAGTTCGGCACCAATCCCGAAGAACTATTCGCTTGCAGTTATGCCTCCTGTTTCAGCAATGCCGTCAGCACGGCTGCGCAGTGGGAGGGCCTGACGCTGCCGCCCGTCGCCGTGATGGCTGAAGTCGGTTTGAATCAGGATCAGCGCGACGACAAGGATTATGCGCTGAGCGTGACATTGGACGTCGCGCTGCCGCGGCTGGACCGCGTTATGGCGGAAAAAATCGTTCAGACCGCGCATGACATCTGCCCTTGTTCCAAGGCGATGCGGGGCAATGTTGATCTGACCTTGACCATCAACCAAGAACCGCTCGCCAAGCCGGTATAATCGGCTGACGCCGCGCGCGGTTTCTGTTATTTTGCGCGCATGACCATCGCCGCGCCGCCGGGCGTTTTTTCGATCACGCAGATTATCGGTTATGTGGCTTATGCCGTCACCATCGCGGCATTCTGGCAAAAGCGGGATCGGCGATTGCTGCTGCTAAATGGGCTCGGTGCGTTATTTTGGACGGTACAATATATCATGCTTGGCGCATGGGCTGGCGCGGTGACCGAAGCCTTGGTCACCATGCGCTCCACCCTGTCGGCTTATATTACTGAGAAGAAACACCAACATCTTACCGCTGTGATATTTACGGCGGCGTTTCTGATCGGTGGTGTCCTAACGTATCGCCAATGGTATGATACTCTGACGATGGCGGCATGCATTGTTGGCACCATTTCCATGGTTTATTTGGAAAAAATTATGCTGCGCTGGGGGACGTTGCTGGCAGTGTCATTGTGGTTTGCCTATAATTTTTTCACAGGTTCCATCGGCGGCGCGCTGGCCGGAGCAACCTTGATCGCCACGCAGATTATGACGCTGGTGCGGATGTACCGGGATAAGAAATTGGAGACTGCCGCATGATTAATTTGATTACCTTATTACGCGTGATTTTGCTGGCGCCGCTGGTGTGGTTGCTGGTGACGGCTGGGAAATCCTGGGCGGTGGAGGGGATTTTTATCGCGGCTGGCATTAGCGATTGGGCGGACGGCTGGCTGGCGCGGCGGCTGGGGCAAACGTCGAAATTCGGCGCGATGCTGGATCAGATTTGCGATAAGATTTTTATTACCGGCACATTGGTTGCCATGGTCGCGGCCGGAATGTTTGGGAAGGCCATGATACGGGTGGCGCCGGTATTCCTTATTATCGCGCGGGAATTCGCCGTGTCGGGCTGGCGTGAATATGCGGCGCAAATGGGCCGCGCGGTGCCGGTTGATAAGCTTGGTAAAATTAAAACCATTACGCAGTTTGTCGCGATTGCATGCTGGCTATGTCCGCCGATTGCCGATGATCCTGATCCGCAATGGCTTCAGTCCGTGCAGATGTATATTGTGTTGATCGCTCTTTTTGGGCTGTGGCTTGCGGCCATTTTGGGGATTATCAGCGCGGTTAATTATTTCCGCGCGGGTGCGCAGAAAGTCCCCGTGAAATCTTCAGCGGAGTAGGATTTCCTGTATCACTTCATCCGCGCGCAGATGGTTTAAATCATCACATTGAATGAAAGCGGTGCGCTCACCCACCGGGCGGGAACGCGCGGGCGAAGAATCGTTCGAAAACAAAGATAAACACGGCGCGGCGCAAGCGGCGATCAAATGCATCGGGCCGGTATCGTTGCCGATGGCTCCTGCCGCGCGGCGCGCCAGGGCGGCGATGTCGAACAGGTTGGTTTGGCCCGTCAGGTTTAGGGCGCCCGGCGCGAGCGCCGTGATTTCCGCATTAATATCCTTTTCCGCATCCGCGCCGATCAAAACGGGCGTAATGTTTTGTGATAACAGATGGCGGCAAACTTCGCCGTAACCCGCCGTAGTCCAGCGTTTGCGCGGCCGCGTGGGCGCGGCGCCGGCACAGATCAAAACAAATTTTTCCGGCAGGCCGTAACGCGCAATATCTGCATCCAGCCACGTCAAATCCGGAAAAGGCGTTTCAGAAATTCCAACCGCGCGCAATTCCTCGCGGCGCATGTCCCAGGCATGGAGTTTTTCCCAGGCGGGATCAGACGGTTTGCCGTGCCATTCCGGATAGGGGCCGGGGAAAAACAGTTGATAATAGAAACCTGTACGGTCGTTGGTTTGCAAATCATAAACGCGCGTGAAATTTCCGCCGCGCAGCCGGGCGCGCAATTTCATCCAGCCGCCGATATCAAAAAATTTCGGTTTGTCATCGATGACGATTTTATCAAACCAGCCGGAGCGTTTCGCCATTTCAACAAACGGTTTGGTTGTCAGCAACGTAATATGCGCAGACGGATGGTGATGCCTAATGGCCGCAAACGCCGCGAAACACATGATAAAATCACCGAGGGCAGACAGCTTTACCACCAGGATTTTATCGCGTGTCCTATTCATTCCACGTTTTCCGATAGTAGCTGATGATACAGCCCGATCGTCTGTTCGCACATATTCATTTTGGTGAAATTCTGCGCCACGTGTCCCATCGCGCGCGCGCCGATGACGCGGCGGGCTTCGTCGGAAACGCCCAGAGCTTCTGTCAAAGCGGCGGCGCACATTTCAACGTTATGCGGCGAAAACAGCCAGCCTGTGCCATGCGGATCGGACAGGGGGATAATCGTTTCCGATGAACCGCCGTGACCCGATGCGACGATTAAGCGTCCCATGGCCTGTGCTTCCACCGCGACGCGGCCAAAGGCTTCGGGGTCTTGGGAGGGCGAGACGACCACATCCGCGACGCGGTAGGCGGCGGGCATGTCATCGCATTCAGGCAGCAAGCGCACGCGGCCTTCGAGTTCCAGGGCGCTCACGCGCGCGGAGACTTCTTCGCGGTAACTGTGATGGCCGTGGTCGGAGCCCATCATCACGCAAAACCAGTTTTGTTCGCGGATTTTCGCCAGCGCGTCGAGCAAGAACAATTGACCTTTCCAGCGCGTAAAACGTCCGGGCAGCAGGATCAGCGGCACATGCTCAGGCACATGCCAGGTGCGCAGGAGTTTGATGGATCGTTCATCCGATACGCGGTAAGGATCGAATTTCACCATATCGATGCCGCGCGGGATGACGGAGATTTTTTCCGGCGGCACGTGATATTCGCGCTGCATGTGGCCGGAAATGAAATTGGAAATGGCGATGATCTGTTCGCCCATCGTCATCACGCGGTTATAACGGCGTTTGATTTTGCCCCACACACCATCGCCTAGATTATAAGTGCCGTGAAACGTCGTGATAAAACGCACGGGCGATTTTTCTTTTTTCAATTTCTGCCAGGCGTGATACCCGGCCCAGGCCGGCGCGCGCGAACGGGCGTGAATGATGTCGATCTTATGCTCGCGCACGATTTTTTGAATCGCGCGCGCGTTGGCGGCGATCTGCCACGGCATCTTGCCGCCCAGCGGCAATTCGATATGCGTGGCGCCGGCGCGGTTCAATTCATGCACCATCGGCCCGCCCGCACTGGCGACATAGGCGCGGCAGCCGTTTTTCACCAATGCCGCCGCCACGTCCACCGTGCCGCGTTCGACGCCGCCCGAAATCAAGGCGGGCAGCAATTGCAGGATGGCCGGGGCTTCGCTAGTCATTATAAAATGGCTAGCAGATGAATCCGCGAGGGGCGAGGGGGTTATTTGGGATTATAATCTGGAATGGTTATCGCAGCCACTTTATCCACCATATAGGGCGCATAATTAATAAGGCCGAATTTTTTCATCACGCCCCAGCTGATTGTTAAGGCAGCGATGTTTGCTAAGAATGAGGTGGGAGATAAACTGAGCATTAATAAAGGAACTTGGTACATCATCAGGGATTTTATCATGATATTAATGATATGGTTATTGTAAACTGCCCTATTTGCTGAACTTGTCCAGGCTTGCCGTGTTCCTGCCGCGCCTGCTTTTATGGATTCTTTGATGTCCTCGCCATCATAAATTTTCTTTCCGATAGATTTAAAAGATGCTTCGATTTGTTCTTCTGTAACAGACGTTTTCAACTGGTCAGGTTGCAATATTTGTTTCCATTGATCTTGAAATTCCGCCAACGTTTGATTCTTCGTGTCCAAAAGCGGGGCATTTTTTTCTATTAAGGATATGGCTACAGCGGCTCTAGCATCGCCTTCCGCAATGTTTGAAAGAGCCGATAAAAGGCCTGTGAACAATATGGCGCATGCCGCATTCGCCAATGCATTAGCCAGAATAGAATGTTTGAACTGACTATGACTATAAGCTAATCCTGCCATAAGGCTACATGCAGAGAGCATATTCGTTACAAAAAACCTCATTTGACGTTTGTGCCGGATTTCATGCAGCAAAATTGATGGTAAATGATAATTTATGCCGTTATCAGGATCTAAAAGTAAAGGATGAATGAATATTCCACGCAGTGTTATTCCTCCAGCAGAATTTGCAACTTTTTTTAAAGAGATATCAGTATTTCGTCCTTGGTACAGAATTTTCTCTGCGCTTGGCGCGCCTTTCCAATAAGACAGGGCTTCTTCGATAATAGCCTTTTGTTTTGTTGATGCGCGAATTTTCACAAAAGTCCTTAATTTCCACTCTATAGCTACCACTTTGGGATCTTTTATGTCAAAGTTTTTTTATGACAGATAGGGTTCGCGTTGTTAGTATGCGTCAGCCCGGCCGCGCGCCTGGCGTCATGTTCCTGCACGGTTTCAATTCCGATATGCAGGGCGGGAAGGCGACGGCGCTGGCGGAATATTGCGGCGAACGTGAGCAGGCCTTTATACGGTTTGATTGCCGCGCGCATGGGCGGTCGGCGGGGGATTTTGCGGATTTTACGATTGGCGGTGCGCTGGAAGATGCGCTGTATGTATTGGATCACCTGACAGAAGGGCCACAGATTTTGGTGGGCTCTTCGATGGGGGGATGGCTGGCGTTTTTATTGGCGCTGACGCGGCCGGAGCGGGTGCGCGCGATTATCGGCCTCGCGCCCGCGCCGGATTTTACGGATCAGATTTATTTTGATGATTTTAATGATGCACAGCGCGCGGAACTGGATGCGAAGGGCCGCGTGAATATACCGTCGCAATATGGCGGGGAATATTTGATCACGAAAAAATTAATTGATGATGGGCGAAAGCATTTCGTCATGGATAAATTGGGACAGATCAAATGCCCGCTGCACATTCTGCACGGCCAGCAAGACGCGGACGTGAAATGGCAACAATCACTGGACATCGCCGCGCGTTGGGGTTGCGATGATGTGCAGGTGAATTTGATTAAATCGGCGGGGCACCGCCTGTCCGAACCGGCGGAATTATTGTTGTTGCAGCATACCCTCACGCAATTGCTAGAGACGCCGTAAACGGATAAAATCCCATGATTCCAGAAGGATCCTATGCCAGACGCCCAGCGCCCCAATACATCCCACATCGAAGGTTACCGCCTTGAAGATATTAAGGTCGGCATGTCTGCCGCCTTTGCCAAGACGATTACGGAGGCGGATGTTTTGTTATTCGCGGGCGTATCGGGCGATACCAATTCCATCCATGTGAACGAAGAATTCGCGCGCCGGACGCGGTTCGGGCGGCGGATTGCGCATGGCATGCTGTCGGCTTCGTTGATTTCCACCGCGTTGGGCAGCAAGTTGCCCGGCCCGGGCGCGATTTATCAATCACAAACTCTGAAATTCGTCGCGCCGGTCTATATGGGCGACACGGTGGAGGCGCGCGTGACCGTCGCCGAAATCAACCGCGAAAAACGCCGGATCGTGATGAGAACCGAATGCTGGGTCGGCGATAAACAGGTCGTGGTGGGTGAGGCGCTGATCTGGGTGCCGCCGCCTGAAGAAGAAGCGCGTTTGCGCAGCAGTTAACCGCATGGTTCACGCACATATGGAAATGGCCCTGATGCCGCCGGTGATGCGGGTCTGGCCGGACTTGTCCGCCCTGCCGCCCGAGGCGAAAAATCTGGTCGTCGCCATCGGCAATTTTGACGGCGTGCATTTGGGGCACCAGGCCGTCATTTCCGCGGCCCAGCGCCAGGCGCGGGAATTGAATACGGGGTTGGCGGTGCTGATGTTTGCGCCCAATCCGCGCCAGTTTTTCGCGCCTGACGCGCCGCCCAGCGAGCTGACGCCGCTCCATACGCGCGCGCGTTATTTGTCGCTGTTGGGCGTGCAACAGCTTTATATCCAGAAATTTGATCTGACTTTTTCAAAACTCGAAGACATGGCCTTTATCGAAAAAGTTTTGGCGCAGCAGTTAGGCGCGCGCCACGTCGTCGTCGGTGAGAATTTTCATTTCGGCCATAAACGCCACGGCGATGTGAATTTTCTGATTGATCAAAGCGCGCGCCTCGGCTTCGGCGTCACGCCCGTGCCGCCGGTGCGCATGACGAACGGGCAGGTTTATTCGTCAACGCGCGTGCGCGAATGTTTGCAACAGGGCGACGTTGCGGGCGCGCGCCAAATCCTGGGCCGTCCGTTTGAAATCGAAGGCACCGTGGAACGCGGCCAGGGCCTGGCGCGTGATTGGGGTTTTCCGACGGCGAATATGACGCTGGGAAATTACATCCGCCCGAAATACGGTGTTTACGCCGTGCGCGCGGCGTTGGTTGGTCCTGCCGCCGTGCCGGAATGGTTCGGCGGCGTGGCGAATTTGGGTGTGCGCCCGACGTTCCGGGGCGGCAACGAAGTTTTTGAAACACATTTGTTTGATTTCAAAGACGACCTGTATGATCGCCGTTTGCGCGTGCAATTGTGGCATTACCTGCGGCCTGAGGAAAAATTCGGCAAAGCCGAAGCCCTGCGCGCGCAGATCACCAAGGACGCAGCGGATGCGCGGGCGCGGCTGGGCGGTTGAATAGCGCCATATTTATATGGCAGGTGTTACGCCCACAAACTGGCGAACAAGGTTCGCAGCTGTTTTCAGGTTTGGTTTATGCTCATCAGCCGAGAAACGATGCGTGGAGTCGGCAGCTGCGTGAAGAATGCTGCCAACCGCTTTGTCCAATCGACCGCTAATGCCGGTTAATTGATTGCGATAATAATGGGTGTGACCCTGATTATCTTCTTCCGCTGCGGCTTCCAGGTTTGAAATGCTGGTCGCCATATCCATCTCTTTAACACAGATTTTGTAGCTTCTGCGGAATGCCATCAGCTGCACTTCATTCAAATCCACCAGCACGCCAAACGCTTCAGGATATCCGGCGGTTTCATCGTTTCCGAATTCCATTTCGGCAGGCGCATCAGAAAGGCTCAATTTCTCCAGGACCGCTGTTTTTATTGCATCGAGTTCTGCGCCTTCAAACAGGGCAGGTAAAATGGCCCAAAGACTGTCGCCCGAGCAAACAGGCAACTTGCATTCCAAAAGTGAGCTAGATAAAGCGGCGATGGGCGAGTAGTGATCGTCACCAAAGGTGCTCAAAAATTTATCTTGGGAAATATTAAGTTCCATCATTCTCTCCAATGGTTAAAACGTATAATTGCGAGGATAGCGAAGGTTAAGCAGAGGATCGCGCAAAGGCAAGGGATTTTTGTTGCCGATGGCGGGAAATCTTGATAGTTTGACCGCCCTTGCCATGACAACCGACTACAAAAACACCGTTTTCCTGCCCAAAACCGATTTTCCCATGCGCGCCGGCTTGGCGCAAAAGGAACCTGAAATTCTGAAATTTTGGGAGGAGCAAAAGGTTTACGAAAAACTCGCCGCGCGCGACAAGGCCAACAGTTTTATTTTGCACGACGGCCCGCCATACGCGAACGGCAACATCCACATCGGCCACGCGATGAACAAGATTTTAAAGGACGTCGCCAACCGCGCCGAGGCGATGCAGGGCAAGCGCGTTGCCTACGTGCCCGGCTGGGATTGCCACGGCCTGCCGATTGAATGGAAAATTGAGGAACAATACCGCGCCAAGGGGCAGGACAAAGACCGCGTGCCGGTGCTGCAATTCCGCGCCGAATGCCGCGACTTTGCTCAGCATTGGCTGGAGGTTCAGCGCGAGGAATTCAAACGCCTGGGTGTGATGGGCGATTGGGAAAATCCCTATGCCACGATGCATTTTCCGTCCGAGGCGATCATCGCGGGCGAGATTCATAAATTCCTGATGAACGGTTCATTGTATCAGGGTGAGCGTTCCGTCATGTGGTCGACGGTGGAAAAAACCGCCCTGGCCGATGCGGAGATTGAATATCACGATCATACGTCGGATGTGATTTGGTGCGCTTTTCCGGTGATAAAAACCGCGCTCCCCGCGGTTGCGGATGCGCGCCTGGTGATCTGGACAACCACGCCATGGTCGATGCCGGGCAACCGCGCGATCGCCTATGGCGCGGAATTTGATTACGGCGTTTATGAAGTTGAAAGTGTGCATGAAGGCAGCTTGGTGCAGCCTGGTAGTAAATTTGTGATTGCAGACGCGCTGCAACTAGAAGTTCAGCGAAAAGCAAAGATTGAGGCATGGAAACCCATTGCGACGTTCAAGGGCGCGGAACTGGCCGGGACATTATGCGCGCATCCCCTGCGCGGTCAGGGTTACGATTTCGACGTGCGCGTTTTGCCAGGTGATTTTGTTACGACGGAATCCGGAACGGGGCTGGTTCATATCGCGCCCACGCATGGCTTGGATGACTTTGCTTTGGGCAAAGAATACGGTCTGGAAATTCCTTATACCGTTGAGCCTGACGGGCGTTACGCCGCATCGCTGCCCATGTTCGGCGGCGCGCGGATTTATAACGATCAAGGCAAAAAGGGCGATGCGAATAAAAAGGTGATCGCGGCGCTTGAGGCCGCGCACGCGCTGCTCGCGCATGGGCAATACGTGCATAGCTATCCGCATTCCTGGCGCTCCAAAGCGCCGCTGATTTTCCGCACGACGCCGCAGTGGTTTATCGCGATGGATGACGGTAACCAGATCCGCGCGAAATCATTGCAGGCGATCAAGGATGCGCGCTGGGTGCCCGGCGCGGGTGAGACGCGCATCCGCTCGATGGTCGAAAGCCGCCCCGACTGGTGCATTTCGCGCCAGCGCGCCTGGGGCGTGCCGATCGCGATTTTTATCGATAAAAAAACGCGCCAGCCATTGCGCGATCAGGCGGTGTGCGACCGCATTGTGGAGATTTTTACGGCTGAAGGCTGCGATGCCTGGTTTACGTGCGACGCGCAGGAATTTTTGGGCAAGGATTACAATTCGGCCAACTACGAGCAGGTATTTGATATCGTTGATGTCTGGTTTGAAGCGGGCTCCACGCACGCTTTTGTCATTGAAGCGCGCGGTTTGCCCACGCCTGTTGATTTGTATATGGAGGGTTCGGATCAGCATCGCGGCTGGTTTCAATCATCGCTGCTGGAATCTGTCGGCACGCGCGGCCGTGCGCCGTTTAAAACGGTTTTGACGCATGGCTTCGTGCTGGATGAACAGGGCCGCAAGATGTCGAAATCCATCGGCAATGTCATCGCGCCGCAAAAAGTGATTGAGCAATACGGCGCGGATATTTTGCGCCTGTGGGTGTGCAATACAAATTATGCCGAGGACATCCGCATCGGCAATGAAATTTTGAAACAGCAATCGGATTTGTATCGCCGTTTGCGCAATACGCTGCGTTACCTGCTGGGCGCGCTGACGGATTATAATCCGGCGGTGGAGGTCGATGTTGCCGCCATGCCGCCGCTGGAGAAATGGGTGTTGCACCGCATTGCGGAATTGGACGGTGTCGTGCGCGCGGCGCTGGCGGAATTTGATTACAATAAATTGTTCATCGCGCTGCATGATTTCTGCAACACGGATTTATCCGCCTTTTATTTCGACGTGCGCAAGGACAGTTTGTATTGCGATGCGCCGTCCGCGCCGCGCCGCCAGGCGGCACTGTGGGTTTTGAACCAGGTGTTTTTGCACCTGACGGCCTGGCTCGCGCCGATTTTGTCTTTTACCTGTGAAGAAGCGTGGCAGCACTACGCGCACCGCGATGTGCCGAGCGTGCATTTGCGCGTGCTGCCCGTGGTGCCGAGTGAGTGGCGGGATGATACGCGCGGCGCGGAATGGGAAAAAATCCGCGCATTGCGCAGCGTCGTCACGACAGAGCTGGAAAAAATGCGCGCGGATAAAATCATTGGTTCCGCGTTGGAAGCAAAGGCGGCTGTCACCGTGGCCGATGCGGCAATGCAAAAATTGCTGCTGGATGTTGATTTCCGCGACCTCTGCATTGTTTCAAAAATGGAAATTAATCTGGGCGGCTCGCCGGACGTCGCCGCGCGGAAAATCGAGGACGCGGAGAAATGCGAACGCTGCTGGCAATATCTGGATGAAGTCGGCAAGGATAAGTCGCATCCGACGCTGTGCAAACGTTGCAGCGCGGCGGTGGATGAGCAGGGAAAACTCGCCGCATAACTAACTGTCACCCCGGGCTTGTCCCGGGGTCTGTGGTTCCGCAGTTTATTATTCTGAAGTTGCGTGATTGCCTCACGGCAGACCCCGGGACAAGCCCGGGGTGACATTAATTTCTTTTGGTGAAAAGGATTTTTGTCCGCCCATATTTGCGCTCGTCCAGAGTTTCAAAACCGTCCGGCAACGCAATTGTTTCCGTCGCATCGCTTTCGATGATCAGCAAAGTCTCCGCGCCGATCCAGCCTGCTGCGTGCAGGGCTGTGATCGCGGGCGGCAGTAAATCCTTGCCGTAAGGCGGGTCGAGGAAAATGAAATCCATCGGCTGCGGCGCCGTTGGCGGGGCGCAGGCGTCAGCGGTAAGCAGCGTGGCTTGGTCGCCAGCCATTTTCAAATTCTCGGCCAATATCTTTCGCACCGCCGGATTTTTCTCCATGAACCACGCATGCGCCGCACCGCGCGACAGGGCTTCAAGTCCCATGGCGCCGGTGCCGGCGAAGGCGTCGAGGATATTCGCGCCGGACAGCGCGGGCGCGATGTCATTATGCATCAGGACGTTAAAAATGGCCTGGCGGATTTTGTCGCTGGTCGGGCGGACCCCGGCATTCGCCGGGGCAGGCTCATCCGGCGTCAATAATTTTTTGTTTTTAAATTTGCCGCTGCGGATGGTGATCATAGGTATTCCAGAATATTGCCGATCTGTTCGCGCAACACTTTTTCGCTGACTTCGCGCAGGCGGCCTTCTTCGAGTTCGCCGAGCTGAAACGGGCCGTAGGACACGCGGATGAGTTTCGTGACTTCCAGTCCCACGTGGCTCATGGCGCGGCGCACTTCGCGGTTTTTGCCTTCGCGCAGGGAAACTTCCAGCCATAATTGGCGCGGGTTGTAACGCTGGTTCGGTTCAACCTCGGCCAGAATTGGGCCAAAGGCTTCGCCGTCCACTTTAATGCCTTTGGCGAGCGTATTCGCGATGTCGTCTTTCCATTCGCCCTGTACGCGCGTGCGGTAACGGCGCTGCCAGCCCGTTGCAGGCAATTCCAGATGCCGTTTCAATCCGCCGGAATTGGTAAGGAGTAATAAGCCCTCGGTCGCGTAATCCAGCCGCCCGACCGGTATCACGCGCGGCATCGCGGCGGGGAAGGTATCATAAATCGTTTTGCGGCCTTCGGGATCGCGCTCGCTCACCATCACGTTTTTGGGTTTGTTATAGAGCCACAGGCGCGCAGATTCTTTCGCGCCCACCGCCGCGCCGTCCACGGCGATATTATCGTCGTGATTGACAAAAGTCGCGGGGTGCACGACGGGCTCGCCGTTCACGGTGATGCGGCCCGAGGGGATCATCGCCTCCACCTGGCGGCGCGAGGCGATGCCCAGGCGCGCCAAGTATTTCGCGATGCGTTCTTTAAGGGGGTTTTCTTTGACTTGCGAGGCCATGTCTGATTGATTATCACAAAAGACGATGGAAAATCCAATGGCAATTGCGCTGGATCAGGCGCGCGCGGCGGCGGCGGCGGGCGAGGTGCCCGTGGGCGCGGTGGTGCTGCGTGCGGGCGAAGTCATCGCGGCGGCGCATAACCTGACGGAAACGCACGGCGATCCCACCGCCCATGCGGAAATTCTCGCCATCCGCGCGGCGGCGGCAAAACTGGGCGATGCACGGCTGATGGATTGTGATCTGTATGTGACGCTGGAGCCCTGCGCCATGTGCGCGGCGGCGATTTCGCATGCGCGCTTGCGGCGCGTCGTGTTCGGCGCGTACGATCCCAAGGGCGGCGCGGTGGAGCATGGGCCGAAATGGTTCGGCCAGGCGACATGCCTGCACCGTCCCGAAGTTTTGGGCGGCGTTGGCGAAGCGGAAGCCGGGCAGTTGTTAAAAGATTTTTTTGCGGAGCGGCGATGAAGGTTTTGCATTTGATGGCGGGCGCGCCGACAGGCGGGGCAGAGACTTATTGCGTGGATGCGTTATTGGCATTGCAAAACGCGGGTGTGCGGCAAATGCTCATTACGCGCCCGCATACGCAGCGGCTGGATGATTTGCGCACAGCGGGTGTGGAAGTCCGCACGGCGCCGTTTGGCAAAATATTTCGCGGCGCGACGCGGCGCGCGCTCATGCAGGCGATCAAAGATTTCAAGCCCGACATCATCCAATACTGGATGGGCCGCGCGGCGAGTTACGCGCCTGTCCCTCTCCCCATAGGGGAGAGGGGGTTTAAGAACATCGGCTGGTTCGGCGGGTATTATGATTTGAAACGTTACCGGTATATGGATGCTTACGTCGGCGTCACGTATGATATCGCTCGGCATATCCGCGCGGCGGGTGCGGCGCCGGAAAAGGTTTTCACCATTCACACCATCGCCGATCTGCCTGCCGCTGCACCCATCGCGCGGGCGGAATTTGATACGCCGGACGGCGCGCCGTTATTGTTGGCGCTCGCGCGGCTGCATCCGAAAAAAGGACTGGATATTTTGCTGCGCGCTTTGGTGGATTTGCCGGGTGCTTATTGTTGGATCGCGGGCGATGGGCCGTTGAAGGATGAATTGCCAAAGCTGGCGCGGGAATTGGGCGTTGCGGATCGCGTGCGTTTCCTTGGCTGGCGTAACGACCGGGCGGCGTTGCTCGCCACCTGCGATGTCTGCGTTTTTCCTTCGCGTTATGAACCTTTCGGCACGGTGACGATTGAGGCTTGGGCGGCGGGCAAACCGCTTGTGGCGGCGGCGGCGGCGGGGCCGGCGGCTTATGTGAAGGACGGGGAAAACGGGTTGCTTGTGCCGATTGATGACGCGCCCGCGCTGCGCGACGCGATCGCACGTGTTATCCGCGGTAATGCGCTGCGCGGACAGATCATCACCGGCGGCCGCGCGAGTTATCAATCCCAATTCACGCCCGCCGTAATGGTGGCGGCTTATCAGGATTTGTATCAGGGTTTATTAAAGGGCTGATTTTGCTTGCCCGCCCGGGCGGGCTTTGCTATCACAGGCGCGGCCCGGGTACGTAGCGCAGCGGTAGCGCACCACCTTGACATGGTGGGGGTCACAGGTTCGATCCCTGTCGTACCCACCACGCTTCCCATGACAGCCTATAATTGCAGAGAATCTTTTATCGGAATATAAAGATTCATGGCGCTTAATCTCAACGATCCCACGGCGGCCGCGCAGATTGCGCTGGCGCAAGTACAGGTGAGTGAACGCCACACCGCGCTGCTGCAAGACATCAAACTCCAAAACCAGCGACTGTTATGGCTCGCCATTCAGCAGGATTGGCATCAGCAAATGGGCACGCCGCGTTACAGCGATCCGCGTCATCTGGTGCCGCATGGTTACAAGACTTATTCGCAAACGGATGAGGATGGGATCATCGCGGAAATTTTCCGCCGCATCGGCACGACGAACCAGCGGTTTATTGAATTCGGCGTGGAAAGCGGGATTGAATGCAATACCCTGAATTTATTGATCCAGGGCTGGTCCGGCCTGTGGCTGGACGGCAGCGCGCAGAATATCGCGCGCATCGCGGAAACCCTGGGCGCTTATCAGGCGGCGGGACAACTGGTGGCGGCGGAAGCCTTTATTACGGCGGAAAACATCAATGAATTATTCGCGCAAAACGGCTTCACGGGTGAAATCGACCTGTTGAATATTGATATCGACGGCAATGATTATTGGGTCTGGCAAGCGGTGAATGTTGTTAATCCGCGCGTCGTGGTGGTGGAATTTAACGGCACCTGGCGGCCGCCGGTTTCCGTCGTGCAGCCTTATCGTCCGGATTATACATGGAACGGCGGCAATAATTATTTCGGCGCGAGTTTGAAAGCCTTTGAAAAACTGGGCGCGCAAAAGGGTTATGCCTTGGTCGGCGTAAATTACGGCGGCGGCAATGCCTTTTTTGTGCGCAGCGATTTGGTGAGCGATGAAAAATTCCTGCCGCCTTTTACGGCGGAACAGCATTACGAACCGCCACGCTTTTTCTTTGCCCTGACGGCCGGGCATCCGCCCGCGGCCGGTCCGCTTATTCAGGTGTAAACATGGCAGAAGACGTTTTTCATTTCACTCCCTTGTCGCGCGATGAAGCGGAATTGTTGAAGCCGATGGTGGAGCCGCTCGCCGCTAATGCGAACGATTATGCCGCGCAATGCCGCCTGGCCGATTGTATGTTGGCCGAAGGCGATGTGACAGGCGCAACCGCCATCTACGAACGCGTGCGCGGCGCAGCTCCGGATATGGTTCATGCCCATGCCGCGCTGCTGTATATTTCGGTGCGCGACAATCCCACCGTGCGCGCGGCGATTGATCTGCCGCTGCGCCTGCGCAATATTCACGGACAGCAAATGCTGGTCTGGTTTGCCTTTCCGGATACGGCACAGGAACATGCGGAATATCCCTATTTCAATCGCACCCTCGGCAAATGGGCGAAGGTGATCAAAAATAAATATCCCGACCTGGCGATTTTGGATGTCGGCGCGAATGTCGCGCAAAGCGTGGCGGAGGTTTATGCCTATGCGCCCACACCGTGCCTGTCGGTGGAATGCGGGCCGCAAAATTATGCGCTTGCGCGCTATAATTCCAAACGCATCAGCGCGGATAACGAAGTCGTCAATGCGCTGGTGGGGCCGGAGGGTTTGTACGGCACCTTTGAATATGCCAAGCATTTCGACATGCCCGGCGCGAAAAAACCCGAATGGGGTTTCGCCGCGCCGGTTGATGCGGGCGCGGAAGGCGCGGTGCCGACGGTTTCATTGAATACCATTATCGCGCGTTATCCGCGCTGGGCGGACAGCAAGCTGGTGAAAATCGATGCCGAAGGCTGGGATTGGCAAATCATTCAGGACTGCAAGGGTTTCTGGGCGGCGGCGCGGCCGGTGATTTTCTTTGAGCATAATTTTGAATATGTCAAAGACCGCCAGGCGGGACACGATCAATCACTGGCGGCGGTGAAGACGCTGCTCGATTGCGGTTACACGCATTTTCTGGTGCAGGATGGGCGCGGCCATATGATCACGCAAATCAACGCCGATCATCTGGCGCGGTTTCATGAAATCAATTTGCATCTTTACATGCTGCGCGACGTTTACCGCGGGGTGAATTATTTCGATGTCACCGCCATCCACGGTGACGATGCGGATTTGGCGGCGCGGCTGTATCAAGCTTCCCTATCGCCGGAACTACAGCAAATCCGCCGGACTGTCTAAATAGGGGCTACCGTGGCGGCGGGGTTAAATTTAAAGTAGCGGAATGGAACTGAGTCTTGCCGACTATGTGACGCTGGGAGAGCAATTGCGCGATCCCAATCCGAATATTACGGTGCAGCGTGACCGTGCCCTGGCTTTCGCCGACCATCTGTTTGGCAAGTTTCCTAATGATCCGGATGTGACCGCGCTGCGCGCGCGCCATTGCCGCATGCGCGGTGAATTGCCGACGGCGCTGGCGCTGACCCAGCGCGGATTGGCTTTGCATCCTGACCATAACGGCTTGCTGCGTTTGCAATATAGCCTGCAGCGTCAGGTGGGCGACCATGACGCGGCGGAACAAACCTTGCTGTTGCTGTTTTTGAATGATGAGCATGCAGGACAGATTGCCGGATACCTTGCGCAAACCAATACGCCGCGCGTGGTCCTGGGGCCGGGCGAGCATTTTTATCCTGGCTGGCTGCATTTGGACCTATGCCCGCATGACGAACGGTATATCCCATTCGATGCGCGTGAGGCGTTATTGATGCCCAGCGCGTCCATGGAAACGGTTTTTTCCGAACATATGATTGAACATATTTCCTATGACCAAGGATTGTTTTTGGCGCAGGAAATTTTTCGTGTTTTGAAACCCGGCGGGCGCGTGCGGCTGGCGACGCCGGATCTGGCGCGTACCTGTTCGCTGGCGGCGGATGCGCTGAATGAAACCCAGCGGAATTACGTTGATTTCATCAACCAATCCTTCGGCGGCGATTACAATAACCGCGCGAGTTTTCCGATTAACAATATGTTTTTCACCTATAGCCATGCGTTTGTTTATGATGAAATCACCCTACGCGAATTGCTGGAGCGCGCAGGTTTCACCGCCGTCACGCGCCAGATGCCACGCAGCAGCCCAAATGCGGAATTAAACAATTTGGAAATGCACCACCTGCTCGGCCATCCGTGGGTGGAGGATTTTCAAACCCTGGTGCTGGAGGCGCAAAAGCCATGATCACGGATATTTTGCTTTCTATCGTATTGTGCGTTCGCAACCGGGGGGATGAGGTTTCATCGCGCCTGCCCGCCATCACGCAGTTCATGAGCGAGAATTTCAGGAATTATGAAATCATTGTTGTGGATGATGGTTCTGCTGATCAAACCTCAATGATCATCAAAAACTTTTCGCGCCAGCAGAAAAATATCCGTTTGCTGCGCCTCTCGCGCCATTACGGCGCGGGTATCGCCGTCGCTGCGGGATTGCAACACGCCATCGGCGATTACGCGGCGGTGATGGAATTAAACGATCCGATTGAATCCATCCTGCAATTGCTGGCGCACTGCAAAGGCGGTTATGACGCGGTTTTCGCCATGGCGCCGGCTTCGCGCGGGATATTGAAACCCTTGGGCAAATGGCTCGCGCGGCTCAGCGGTTTGCCGATCAATCCCGCCGCAACGAATTTTGTCGTCATGCGGCGAAAAGCGATGAATGCGCTACTGACCTTGAAAGACCGCATGCATCATATCGCGGCGTTGGCGGCCTATATGGGCATGAATATCGATTATCTCGGCATCACAACGCCGCGCCGCATCGGGCACAGCGAACAGCGCCGGAATTTTTTACACATGCTGGAATCCGTGCTGGCTTATTCGCGCTGGCCGCTGTGGCTGTTCGGCGCGTCGGTGATGGGATTATCCGCCCTTGCATTCCTGGTGGCGTTGGTTAGCTGGATTTTGTCTGGGTTTTCTGATTTTCAGGCTTTCATCACCACGATGGTCACCGGGCTTTTGATGCTCACCAACGGAATTCTGTTTATCGTCGCAACGACCGTGGGGCGCATTCTGGCGGAAACCAAACGCCAGCCGCTCTATTATGTCGCTGAGGAAATCTCCAGCCGCACGGTTGAAATCGCCAGTATCGTGCGCGCGGCCTAATCCAGATAATCGGCCATCGCTTCTTCCAGCGCGTAAATGCTGTCGAGTTTTGATCCCAGCACGGAAATAAAGACCGGCTCCCGGCTATGGCATTTTAATAAAATCGGCCGTGCATCATCGTGATCGTGATTGGCCAGGATGGCTTTGTTGGTGAAAAGTGATCGCGCATATTGGAATTCCGCCACCGCAGGCACATAACGCGCGGCATCCGCGCGCATATGATAGAAATTCGTTTCCGCGTGATAGGCGCTTAGGATTTCCTCCGGCGGCGTAGCAACCTGGCGGCTGGAATAGGACGTATGCGGCGTATAACGCACATGCGTCAGGCTGCGCAAACGGTCGGCGGGAAAGGGCAGCGTCGCCCAAAACGGCCCGTCCATAATTGTAATGCCGATATGCTGCAATTCCGGCGGCGCGGTACACAGCGCGACCTCGGCGATTTCGATGTCGATGTTCAGCAGTTCTTTTTCTGCCTCCAAAAATCTGGCGCGGCGGATGATATCGTTTAAATTGCTGTAACTGACGTTCAACACGCGCGGCGCAGTAAAGTCGCCGTTATTCGTCGTCACAGTAATCGCGCCGCCCGTCTGATCCAGCGCCGTCACATCGGTATTATAATGAATGGCGATGTTGGAATAAGCGGAAATTTCCGCCAATAAAGTCCGGCGCAACGCCGCCGCGTCAAAGGCGACTTCGTCCGCGCGGAAGACCGCCGCGATGCGGTCCTGGTTGAACAGCGCGGCTTCATCGGGCCGCACCGGCAATAAAGGCGATCCCACGATTTCGCAAAACTGCTGAAACTGATATTCAGAAATCTGTGAACCGCTGCGCGCGACGGCATAGAGGTGGGTGAAATTATTGTCCACGCATTCCGGATATTCACGCATGAAGCGCTGGTAATTGTCGTGCGATGCCTTGGCCGTAATATAACTGCGCGGATAATGATAGCCGTTATGCACGCGCGCCTGGTTGATATAGGAGGCCTTGGTCATGGCTTCGGGCAGGCGGTCCAACACCGTGATTTTCATGCCTTTCGCGCCGTAACGCAGCGCCAGGCGCAAGCCGTAAAACCCCGCGCCGATGATGATCAGGTCAGCCTGCGCGCTCATCGCATATATTGCCCGCCGTTGATATCAATGATCGCGCCGGTCATGGATGCGGCGGCGGGGGAGGCGCAAAACCAGATCCACTCCGCAATTTCCTCCGCCCGCGCCATGCGGCCGAGGGGGATTTTTTTCAGCACGTCTTCTTTTTCATGCTGCGGGCGGCTGTCGGTCATGCGCGTGTCCTGCGTGACGCCGGGCGCGATGCAAACCGCGCGCTGGCCGTGCGGCGCGAGTTTTAGCGCCAGCGATTTCACAAAACTGTGAATGCCGCCTTTGGATGCGGCATAGGCATCGTCAAAACTCCCCTTGTGGCCGGAGATAGAGCCGAGGAAAATCATCACACCCTTCGCCGCCAGTTTCGGCGCCAGCGTTTGCGCCAGCATCATGGGCGTAAGCAAATTGATAGTCAGCGTATTTTGATAATCATCCAGCGACATTTCCGCAAAATTATCGCCGTGCAAAACCCCGGCGGCATTGACGAAAATATCGATGGCGCCAAGTTTGGCGAAGGCGGCGGCGGCAGTTTCCGGCCGCGCGTAATCGAAAATGATGTAATCATCCGCTGGAACTTTGGCGCGCTGGGTGTCATCGCGGATGATGGCGATGATTTTTTCGCTGCGCGAGCGCACCAGCGCCGCATAAGCCGCGCCCATGCCTGATGTTACGCCGGAAATTAAATGTGTCCGCATGAATCTGTATATAGCATGGGGGCGGCGGCCCCCATACCCGGTTTGTTTAGCCGGCTGCCTTCATCACGCCCGCGATGTCCAGCATGCGCAGCGAGAAAGCCCATTCGTTATCGTACCAGGCCATCACGCGGCACAGCGTGCCATCAATCACCTTAATCTCATTCAGCGCGACATAGGCGGAGCATTCGGAATGGTTGAAGTCGATGGAGACCAGCGGCTCGTCATAGACGCCCAAAACGCCTTTCATCGCGCCGTTCGCGGCGGCGCGAAAGGCATCTTGCAGTTCTTCTTTCGTCGTGGGGCGGCCCGCGTCGAATTTCAAATCCACCAGGGACACATTCGCCGTCGGCACGCGGATGGCGGTGCCGTCGAGCTTGCCTTTTAATGCGGGAATAACTTTGCCGATTGATTTGGCCGCGCCGGTGGTGGTGGGCACCATGGACAGCGTCGCCGCGCGCGCGCGATGCAAGTCTTTATGCGTGCCGTCGTGGATGTTTTGATCGTTGGTATAGGCGTGGATGGTCGTCATAAATCCGCGCGCGATGCCGACGGCGTCGTTTAAAACTTTCGCCACAGGCGCGAGACAATTGGTGGTGCAGGAACCGTTGGAGACGATTTTGTGTTCCGCCTTGATATCGTTGTGGTTCACGCCGTAAACCACCATGATGTCCTCATCCGTTCCCGGCGATGAAATCAGAACTTTTTTCGCGCCGGCTTTGATATGTTTGCCCGCGCCTTCGCGGTCGGAAAATTTGCCGGTGCATTCGAACAGGACGTCAACGTTGTGCGGTTTCCAGTCCAGCTTTTCCGGATCGGATTCCTGGAGCACCGGAATTTTTTTGCCGTTGATGGTGATGGAGTGTTCGTCGTAGGAAACATCCGCGTTAAACCGCCCGTGCACGCTGTCATACTTCAGCAAATGCACCAGCGCATCCAGCTTTCCGCGCGAATTAATCGCAGCAATTTCAATATCGGTGCGGCCCGTTTCAAACGGCGCGCGGATGCACAAACGGCCGATGCGGCCCGTGCCGGAGATAGCGATGCGTGTGGTCATAATGTTTCCATGGCTTTCAATGCGGCCATTTAAACAATTCTTAAAGAGATGACAAGTTTTTAATGATTAGGGCCAAGAAATACTGAAGCTAAATCGGAGAATCCGCGTGCGTGCATGTTTGGTTTAAAATTAGCATCTCCGCGGCTGCGAAGGATTCTTTCTGCTTTTGTCTGCATGCTGCGCCAAATTTTTGCTTGCTCACGCGTTTCATCATCTGTTCCGGTGAATAAAGGAAAGCTGAGGCAAAGATCAGAAGAATCCAGCACAATTTGCAATTCGTCAGTCGGAATGCGATTTTCATTTCCGGGGCCAAGAATAACCTGTGCAACCTTCTTGAGGCAGAAAGCAACAATCATTTGTTCTTCTACGGTCGGATCGGTTTTTGCTGGCGCGAAGTCGAGCAAGGCCGCACCTTGTTGCACGATTGAGGCATGCGCATCTTGTACCCCGTCCCAGTCTTTTGCTGCAAAGGCCTTCATAAGTGTTTTGTGTGTGTGTTTAATATTTTCTTTGAATTCCGGATAAATACGTTCAATGTTGATTTCTGTCACAATTCTGCTCCAAGTGTAGTTATAAGGTGTAAGTTAAAGACTGGCCGCGATTATAGGAATTTTGAGCCCCAATATGCAAGTTTTTTAACATTCTAAAACCAGCACTATGATTTGGCTTGCAATTTGTCCTTAATTTTCGTCACAATCGCGGGGGCCGTCAGGCCGAAGTGTTTGTATAACTCTTCATAGGGCCCGCTCGCGCCGAAGGTGGACATGCCGCAGAACAGGCCATGTTCACCCAGGTATTTGTCCCAGCACATTTGGCTGGCGGCTTCGACGGCGACGCGTAAGGCGGCTGGGGGGAGAACTTCGGCGCGGTAGGAATCTTTTTGGGTGGCGAAGAGTTCAAGGCATGGCGCGGAGACGACACGCGCAGCCACACCGGATTCTTCCAACAGTTTTTGCGCGTCCAGCGCGATGGTGATTTCGGAACCCGTGGCCATGATGACGACTTGCGGCGTTCCTTTGCAGTCGGACAGCACGTATGCGCCGCGTGCGGATTTATTTTCGTTATAATCCGTCCGCACAGTGGGCAGGTTTTGACGCGACAGCGCCAGCACACTCGGCCCGCCGGAATTTTGCAAGGCGAGTTCCCAGCATTCCGCGGTTTCAACCGGATCGGCAGGGCGGAAGACTTTCACATTTGGAATAACACGCAAACTCGCAAGGTGTTCCACAGGCTGGTGCGTCGGACCGTCTTCACCCAGGCCGATGCTGTCATGTGTCATCACATGGATCACGCGCTGCTCCATCAGCGCGGCCAGACGGATAGCAGGACGGCAATAATCGGAGAAAACCAGAAACGTGCCGCCGTACGGAACAAACCCGCCATGCAATGCCAGGCCGTTCATCGCCGCCGCCATGGCGTGTTCGCGCACGCCGTAGTGGATGTAGCGGCCTTTGAAATTACCGGCCTGCACAACGTCCGGCACGCCTTTGGTTTTGGTCAGGTTCGATCCCGACAAATCCGCGCTGCCGCCGACGAGTTGCGGGACTAATGTTTTGATCGCTTCCAAAACCTGGCCGCTCGCGGCGCGGGTGGCGATTTTGGGTTTGTCTTTCACTGCTTGTTTTTTGTATTCCGCAATGGCTTTGGTCGCAGCAGGTAAGATTTCACAATCTTGGCGTGCTTCAAAACCAATGCGGGCCTGGGCTGGCGCGGCCTGGTAACGTTTGTCCCATTCTGCGTAATCCGCCGCCCCGCGCGCGCCGGCTGTGCGCCAAGCCTGTAAAATCTTTTCTGGAATGAAATAGGGCGGATGAATCCAGCCCAGGTTTTTTCGCGCGCCTGCGATTTCCTCTTCGCCGAGCGGCGAGCCGTGCGAGGATGCGGTATTGGCTTTGGTCGGCGCGCCTAGGCCGATGATGGTTTTGCAGGATATGAGGGCCGGGCGGTCGCTTTCGCGCGCTTGATGGATGGCGGCTTCGATTTGCGCGGGATCATGGCCGTTCACTTCCCAGGTGTTCCAGCCGTAGGCTTGAAACCGTTTTGCCGTTTCGTCGGAAAAAGACAAATCAGTTTTGCCGTCAATCGAAATGCCATTGTCGTCGTACAGCACAATTAATTTATTCAACCGCAAATGTCCGGCAAGGGAACAGCATTCGTGGCTGATGCCCTCCATCAAATCGCCGTCGGACGCGATGACATAAGTGTGGTGGTCGACGAGCGTATCACCGAACTGCGCGTTCAACATGCGCTCACCCAATGCCATGCCGACGGCCGTCGCAATCCCCTGGCCGAGCGGGCCGGTGGTGGTTTCAATTCCCGCGTTATGCATGACTTCGGGATGTCCCGCCGCGTGGCTGTGCAACTGGCGGAATTTTTTAATCTCATCCAGCGGCATGCGCTCATAGCCCGTCAAATAGAGCAGCGCGTATAACAGCATCGAACCGTGTCCGGCCGAGAGCACAAAGCGGTCGCGGTCCGCCCAGGTCGGATGGGCAGGATTGAATTTCAGAAATTTTGTGAACAGAACGGTGGCGACATCCGCCATGCCCATCGGCATGCCGGGGTGGCCGGAATTCGCCGCCTGCACCGCATCCATGGCCAGGGCGCGGATGGCGTTGGCCATATCGTCATGCGAAACCGCGTCAATGTTTGCGTAAGTCGAAGCCGGGATCATGGGCGCAGTTGTGCCGAAATCCGGCGTGTGGGTCAATTCCTAAAGCGGTTGCGGGCTATTGCCGAGTGAAGCTTGTAACTCTTCAAAGGCTTGGGGCTGTTGCGCCATGGGAAGGTTTGTAATTGCATCGAGCCCAGCAACTTCAGCTGGTGTTGTGCCGAGGGCTTCCGTACCGAATAGCTCAACCATATTTCCCTTCTCCCTGCAGGGAGAAGGTGGCGCGTAGCGCCGGATGAGGGGGAGGTGAGGATATCCTGAATTTTCAGAATGCGGGAATGCGTCACGTCCCCCTCACCCACCCCTTCGGGGCACCCTCTCCCTGCAGGGAGAGGGGAGTCTTTATTTCTGCTTGCATTCCTCGTGTGCGTATCATATGTTCACCCCATGGATTGCCGGATTATCAAATCTTCTTGGCGTTGGCGCAGTAAATAACTTGTCGCCTCAGGCGGGCTGCGGCTTGCCTTTTTTCCCAACCTAATCCAATCGTTTCTCCACCATGACCAACTTTATCAGCCTTCCGGCGGATGCCGGAGACCAGGGGTTTTTCGGCCAATACGGCGGAATTTACACCACTGAAACCCTTATCCCCGTTTTGGACGAATTACGCGCCGGGTTTCGCACGGCGGAAAGTGATCCTGCCTTTTTGGCGGAACTTAAAGACACATTGCGCACCTGGGCCGGGCGGCCGACGCCGCTGTATCACGCGGCGAATTTATCGCGCACGCACGGCGCGCAGATTTATTTCAAACGCGAAGATCTGCTCCACGGCGGCGCGCATAAAACCAACAACGCGATCGGTCAGGTGATGCTCGCGCGGCGCATGGGCAAAACCCGGATCATCGCCGAAACCGGCGCGGGACAGCACGGTGTGGCGACGGCCCTGGCCGCCGCGAAAATGGGTTTGCCCTGTGTGGTTTACATGGGCGCGGTGGATGCCGCGCGCCAGGCGCCGAACGTCCAGCGCATGAAACTCCTGGGCGCCGAAGTGGTTGAAGTGCAATCGGGCAGCCGCACACTCAAAGACGCCATCAACGCCGCGCTGCGCGATTGGATCGCGACGTGTGAGACGACTTATTATGTACTGGGCACGGTCGCGGGCCCGCATCCCTTTCCCGCTATCGGGCGTTTTTTCCAATCCATCATCGGCGCCGAAGCGCGCGCGCAATGTTTGGAGGATATCGGCGCATTGCCCGATTACGCCGTAGCCTGTGTCGGCGGCGGATCGAACGCGATCGGATTATTCGCGGCGTTTTTGGAAGATAAAGTCAAACTCGTCGGCGTCGAACCAGCGGGCGAAGGCCTGGACACGCCGCGTCATGGCGCTGTGCTGGCGCGCGGCGAAATGGTCGTGCTGCACGGGATGCGTTCGCTGGGTTTGCAAGATTCCGACGGACAAATTTTGGAAACGCACAGCGTTTCCGCCGGTTTGGATTATCCCTTAATCGGTCCTGAACACGCACACCTGCGCGACACCGGCCGCGCGGCTTATGCCTCCATCACGGACGATGAAGCTATCGCCGCCGTACACGAATGCGCGCGCGCAGAAGGCATCATTCCCGCGCTGGAATCCGCACACGCCATCGCGCATACGTTTAAAATCGCGCGCGAAAATCCGGGCGCGAAAATTCTAGTCAATCTGTCGGGCCGCGGCGACAAAGACTTGCATATTTTGGAAAATTATAAAGGTGCAAGACATGACTAACCGTTACGACATCCTAAAAACCGGCAAATCTTATTTGCCCTATTTGATGCTCGGCTATCCATCTTCCGAAACCTGCCTTGCCGCCGCGAAAGTTTTGCTGGAGAATGGCGCGGCAGGTCTTGAACTCGGCCTGCCGTTCCGGGATCCCGTTGCCGACGGCCCGGTGATTGAGGTTGCAGGGAATAAAGTTCTGGATCGGGGTTTCACGGTGGATAACGCATTGGGGCTGGTGCAAAGAATCCGCGCGCTGAATGCCGCCGCGCCGCTTACCGTCATGTGTTATTACAACATGATGCTCGCGCGCGGTGTGGATAAATTCGCGGCTGATTTCGCGGCGGCGGGCGCCGACGGCATCCTCATCCCCGACCTGCCGCTCGAACGCACGGATGAAATTTTGCCCGCGCTGCGCGCGCATGGCTTGAAATTAATTTTCATGGCGTCGCCCCTGACGACCGCCGCGCGCCTTGCTGAAATCTCCACTGTTGCGGAGGGGTTTATTTATGTCGTCACGCGCCTGGGCATCACGGGCGCGCAGGCGAATTATTCCACGCAGCTTTCGGAATTGTTCGCGCGCGTTCACGCGAATTGCAGATTGCCCGCCATCGCCGGTTTCGGCATCTCACGCCCCGAAGATGTCGTCACGATGCTCAAAGCCGGCGCGGACGGCGTTATCGTCGGCTCCCGCCTGGTTGAAATTCTGGAAGACTTCGACGTGGGTGAGGTGGCTTATTACACGCGCGCGATCCGTGACGTTTTGCAAAACGCAAAGGCCGTATAGATGTTCGCGCAAATCGACACCGCACGCCCTTTCGCCCTGTTTGAAAAAGACGGTTTCGTGACGGCCTACCAGGGTGAATTTCACGCATTGGAAAAACTCGACGACATCCACACCCTCGCGCGCCGCGCCGCGCGCGATGTGGTTTTCGTGCTGCCATACTGCGCCATCCGCGAACGCGGATTCGCCGCGCACGGCGATGAAAAAATCCTGGCCATCGCCGTTGAAACGGCAATCAAAATTCCCAAGGAAAAATTGATCGCCGATTTACCGGATGTGGAAATTACGGTCGGCGACATCACGCCCTCATTATCCGACGATGAATATGCGAACCTCGTGCGCGAATTCCAAGCCAATGAAATTGAAGCCGGTCACGCCTCTCAATGCACCATCGCGCGTTATTTTTCAGGCCGCATTCAGAATTTCAATCTGCAAACCGTCCTGGCGACATATCGCAAAACCTTACAGCAACAGGGCCAATATATGACGGTGCTGTTCGCCAACATCGCGGCGGGCCAGTTCATCATCGGCGCGACGCCCGAAAAACATCTGGAAGTGCGCGGCAACGAAACCATCATGATCCCCATCGCGGGCACGCTGCGCAAGGAAGACCGCGAAACTTTCCCCGCGCGTCTGGAAAATTTTCTGAACGATCCAAAAGAAATCAACGAACTGTTCCAGGTCGTGGATGAAGAAATGAAAATGATGGGCGTGATTTGCCCCGACGGCGGGGTTATCAACGGGCCGTTCCTGCGTGAAATCGGTGCGGTGGTGCATACGGAATATCAACTCATCGGCCTGCGCACGCGCGATACGATTGCCGCGCTGCGCCGCACGCTCCACGCGCCGACGGTGGTCGGCTCGCCGATGGAATCCGCCGCGCGCATTATCAAAAAATATGAAGGCCAATCGCGGCGTTATTACGCGGGCGAAATCGGTATCTATCAGTGCCCGCGCACCGACGCGCCGAACGGTGATCTGGATTGCGCGATCCTTATCCGCTGCGCCGAGATCAACGCGGACGGTGAATTCCGCGTGCAAGCCGGCGGGGGTATCGTGCGCGATTCCGATGCGGCGTCCGAAGCCGCCGAAAGCCGCGCGAAAGCCATGGGAATCCTTGGCATTCTCACCGGCACATCGAAATTCCAGGACCGTTATTTGACGGACGATTTGCGCGCCGCTGTCGCGCCCATGCTCGCCGCACGGAATGAAAAACTTTCGCATTTCTGGATGGATCGCCAGAGTGCCTTCACGCGCGACATCACGCCGATCGACGGCATGCGCATCACCATCATCAATAACGAAGACGATTTCGCGCATATGACCGGCCACATGCTGCGCGTGCAACAGGCGCGCGTGCGCGTTGTCGATACGTTTGAATATAATGCGGCAACGGATGATGCCGATGTCACCATCATCGGCCCCGGCCCGGGCGATCCCACGGACATGGCGCATCCGCGCATGAAGTTGCTTCAGGATATCGTCGCGCAATTAAAATCCCGCGCGCGGCCGTTGCTCGGCGTCTGTCTCGGCCATCAAACGATTGCAGTGTATGAAGGACTTACTGTCGCGCGTCAGCCGCAATCCACACAGGGCTTGCAACGCGAAGTGCGCGTGATGGGCGATTTGCATCGCCTGGGTTTTTATAATTCCTTCTCGCCGGTTTATGATGACGCGGCGCGCGCGCGAAAGGATTTCAATTTCGATCTCGACGGCGACCGCATCATCGCGATGCAGGCGCCGGGCATCGCCGGATTTCAAGCGCATCCGGAATCCATTATGTCCGAACGCGGCATGGATTTAATGTTGCGCGCGTTGAACCAGCTTTATCCGGTGCGTAAATGATTGCTGTTTCGCCAAAACAATTACAATCGCGTATGGGCGCGCGCGACATTCTCGCCGCCGTCCTAGATGGCAATCACAGCCAGAATGAATTATGTGAATTCCTGGCCGCCTTGAAAAATATTCCCTTGAACGCCGAATGGGTTTTGGGTTTTCGCGATGCGATCATGGCGCGCGCGAAAACTTTCGATTTTGATGTGCCGGTCATCGATATTTGCGGCACGGGTGGGGATGGCAAGAATACGTTTAATATCTCGACGCTCGCGGCCCTAACCTTGGCCGCCGCCGGGCATGCGGTGGCGAAGCACGGCAACAGCGCGGCTTCTTCCGCCAGCGGTTCATCGGACATTCTGCGCGCGCTGGAAATTTCGCTGCCCGCCGACGCCGCAGCGGCGCGGGGGCAACTCGACGCATGCGGCATCACATTCTTACACGCGCCGCATTTTCATCCCGCGCTCGCCGCCATCGGCGCGGCGCGCAAGCAGGTGAATTTCCCGACAGTTTTCAATATCCTAGGACCGCTGTGTCATCCCGCCGCGCCCGCATATCGCATCTTGGGCGTCGCGTCGCGTGAAGTTTATGATATTTACCGCGCCGCCGCGCTGCATGCTTGCCCCGGCGCAGGCCGGGGTGGCGGTAATTATGCGATTATCCATGACGAAGCAGGTTACGATAAAATGTCCCTCACCGCGCCCGCGCGGATTTGCGTGAATGGCGAAGAACAGATTCTAACGCCGGAGGATTTTGATCTGGCGCCCTTGGCGCCCGAGGAATTAAAATTGTCAAACGACATGACGGAAAATAAAAACACGTTCCTCGCCATCGCGCGCGGTGTGTCTCATCATAAAAGCACCGCCGTCGCCGCGAACGCAGCTGTGGCGATGCATTTGGCGGAGCCATCGCACAGCATTGCACAGCATTTCCAAACCGCGCGCGAGATTTTACAAAGCGGCCGCGTGCAAACAATCATCGAAAAACTGCGAGGGCAGAGGTGACGCATATTCTGGATCAAATCATCGCCGAAAAACAGCGCGAAGTGGCCGAGCGTAAGGCCGCCTGTGTGGCGGCGGAGCTAGAAAAACTCCCCGGTTTCACGCGTCCGACCGTTTCACTAGCAGCGGCGCTCACATCCGGCCGGACGTTTGGGGTGATCGCGGAAATCAAACGCGCCTCGCCTTCGGCGGGCGTGTTGTATCCGGATTTATCCGTCGCGGAAGTTGCAGCGGATTATGTGCAATCCGGCGCGGCGGGGCTTTCCATTCTTACCGATCAAAAATTCTTTTCCGGCACATTGGCAGATTTAACCGCCGCGCGCGCCGCCACCGATGCGCCGGTCTTGCGTAAAGATTTTATCATCGACGAATATCAAATCATCGAAAGCCGCGCGCATGGCGCGGATGTGATTTTGCTGATCGCGCGGATTCTGACGCCGCAACAGACTCGGGCTTTCGCCGCTCTGGCGCGATCGCTCGGCATGGATGTGTTGCTGGAAGTGCATAACGAACAGGAAATAGCAGGCCATTTTTGCGATGGCACGAATATCATTGGTGTAAACGCGCGTGATCTCGACAAATTGCAAAACAGCCAGGCGCTGCATGCGGAAATTTTCCCGCACTTGCCGCGTGGCATGCCTGCGGTGGCGGAGAGCGGTATTCGCGATGCGGCACAGCTTGCGCGGCTGAAACGCGCGGGATATCATGGCTTTCTCATCGGTGAACAATTCCTGAAAACGGGCCGGCCGGCGCAGGCCTGCGCAGATATGATCACCGGCGCGCAAAAAATTCTGGCGGGTGACGATGCCCAATAATTTAAAAAGCGATTTGAAAATCAAAATTTGCGGCTTGGCCGATGCGGAAAACGCGGCGGCGGTCGGCGCGCTTGTTCCCGATTATATTGGACTGATTTTTTATCCGCCTTCGCCGCGCGCCGTCACCCTTGAAACCGCCGCGCAAATCCGTACTGCCGCGCCCGCACCCGCCATCGGTGTTTTCGTCGATGAAGCGGCTGAACAAATTATCGCCACTGCATTCGCCATCCGCCTGTCTGGCGTGCAGCTCTGCGGCACCACGCAAATCGCATGCGCGCGGGAACTGCGCGCGCAAGGGTTTGCGGAAACTATTCTCGGCTCTTTCGCCGCGACGGCGGAGAATATCGCTATGCTATCTGCACCAGATTTGCCGTTTGATTTTTTGTTATTCGATACGCCATCGGCGCAACATGGCGGCACAGGCCAAACTTTTGATTGGTCGCTATTGCATGGTTATCGCGGCGACGTTCCATTTTTTCTGTCAGGCGGCATTGGGTCTGAAAATATTGCACAGGCAATCGCGTTTGATCATCCCAGACTTTATGGCTTGGACCTAAACAGCCGCCTGGAAATCGCGCCTGGCATCAAGGATATTCAACGCGCGCGCGAAGCCATTGAAAAAATCCGCGCGGCGCGTTAAAATTATCCTATGAAATGCCGCTTTGTATTCCTTATTCTGTTCGCCGCGCTGATGGTGGTTGTGGCGCCGCCCGCGCGTGCTTTTACGGAATCGGGCGGCAGCGCCTATGCGAACTCTGACGGCACTTCAAAATTTTCCGATCCGGATGAGAAGCTGGATGAAACATCAGGCGGAAATTCGGCTGTGAACATACTCAAATTTGGCGATGGCGGCGCGATGCGCCTTGGCTTGCAAAACGGCACCGGCCAGTATGACAATACCGATCCGCGCAGCGCGCTGTCGCATTAGCCGTAACTAGGGGCAAAAACCACGCCGTGCTATTTTGGGGTCGATTGAGACGTGGTGTTCTTTTACTATCAGCAGCGCGTCTTTTTCTGGCGTGCCAGGTCGACCACCCTTTATGTGAGGT
>JABDAM010000009.1:0-48554 GCA_013289145.1 Alphaproteobacteria bacterium
GCGGCGGGGGCGCGGCGATGGCGGATTTATTCTGGCAAACCCTGGGCCTGACGGCGCTGTTGCTGCCGCTCGCGCTGCTCAATTGGGGCTGGCGCATGACGCGCTGGGGGCAGTTGCCGTGGTGGCAGTTGAAATTGCCCGCGCTGGTGCTCGCCTTGATCACGGGGGCGATGTCGTTCGGTTCCTGGCCCCTGATGCTGTGGGGCCGCGCGCCGATAGGCATTCCCGCGGGCGGCGTGATGGGCGCGATGTTATATGCCGCTCTGCCGGATGCGCTGGCATGGAAAATTCCGGTTTTGACCTTTATGCATTTAATCACGACCGGATTGTGCATGGCGGTTTTTGCGATCGCGCCGTGGAGGTTATGGCGCGGTTTGCTTGATCACATTTCAGCGATCATCGCCGTCTTTGCGCATAGCGCGCCGAAACTGCGCACGCACGTTGAAGACGCGGAAGAGCAAGAGGAAGAATTAGAAGAAGAAACCGACGAAGCGGAAGAGGACGAAGAAGAACAACCCCGCCGCCGCGCCGCCAAGGTAAACACCCCCAAACCTAAAGCCGTGAAAAAAGCCCCGAAAAATGACAGGGCCCGCAAACAGCGCGAGTTGCCGGAGGTGGGCGAGGAAACCTTTGAACTGCCGCCGCTGGAATTATTAACCGACGCGCCCGAAAGCAAAGGCACGAAGATCAGCAAAGAAGCCCTGGCCCGCAACGCCGAAATGCTGATGAACGTCCTGGAAGAATTCGGCATCAACGGCGAGATTACCGAGGTGCATCCGGGCCCTGTCGTTACATTATATGAACTCCAGCCCGCGCCGGGCATTAAATCATCGCGCGTGATTTCACTGGCCGATGATATCGCGCGTTCCATGTCGGCCACCGCCGCGCGCGTGGCGGTCGTGCCCGGACGCAATGTCATCGGGATTGAATTACCCAATGCGAGCCGTGAAACGGTTTGGCTGCGCGAACTCCTTGAAACCGATCCATATCAAAATCATGTGCTGAAGCTGCCGCTGGTGCTGGGTAAGGATATCGGCGGCGGGCCGATCATTGCGGACCTGGCGAAAATGCCGCATTTACTGGTGGCGGGAACGACGGGTTCGGGGAAATCCGTGGCCGTCAACGCGATGATTTTATCGCTGTTATATTGCATGACGCCCGAGCAATGCCGCCTGATTATGATCGACCCGAAAATGCTGGAACTGTCGATCTATGATGAAATTCCGCATTTGCTGACGCCGGTTGTGACGGAGCCGAAAAAAGCCATCGTCGCATTGAAATGGACCGTGCGCGAAATGGAAGACCGCTACCGCGCCATGTCGAAACTCGGCGTGCGCAACCTAGAAGGTTATAACCAGCGCATCGCCGAAGCGCGTAAAACCGGCGAAACGCTGTCACGCAAAGTGCAAACCGGTTTCGATCCCGACACGGGCAAACCCGTGTTTGAGGAACAACCGCTCGACCTTGTCGACCTCCCGCACATTGTTGTCGTCGTGGACGAATTCGCGGACCTGATGCTGGTAGCCGGAAAAGAAATCGAAGCCGCCATTCAGCGTCTCGCGCAAATGGCGCGCGCGGCGGGCATTCATTTGATTATGGCAACCCAGCGCCCATCGGTGGATGTGATCACGGGAACCATCAAGGCCAACTTCCCCACGCGTATTTCATTCCAGGTGACCAGCAAAATCGACAGCCGCACCATTCTGGGCGAAGGCGGCGCGGAACAATTACTCGGCCAGGGTGATATGCTGTATATGGCTGCGGGCGGGCGTGTGACGCGCGTGCACGGGCCATTCGTGAAAGATTCCGAAGTTGAAAAAATCGTCGACTTTTTGAAATCCCAAGGCGCGCCGGAATATATCGAAGCTGTCACCGAAGATCCCGAAGAAGAAGGTGAAGGCGAAGAAGGCGGCGAGAGCGAAGCCCTAGACCCCATGTTCGACAAGGCCGTCGCCATCATCGCGCGCGAGGGTAAAGCCTCAACCTCCTTCATCCAGCGCCATCTGCAAATCGGCTACAACCGCGCCGCCCGCATTATGGAGGCGATGGAACGCCAAGGCATGGTCAGCGCCGCGAACGCGACGGGGAAACGGGAAATCTTCCTGCGCCAGGCAAGCTGATGAATTGCTGGCCCCCATGGACGATGGTATGATTGCGCCCAGGAGACTCATTTGGGCTTACAGCAAAAGTTAACCCACTGGTGCAACGCTGGGATTATCACCTCCTCCCAGGTTGAAGCAATCCAAAGTTATGAATCCGGCCATGCGAAAACCGGCTGGCGTTATGGCCTTATCTTTCTGGCCGTCTTGGCGATTGGCGTTGGTTTCGCCCTGATCGTCGCATCCAACTGGGACGCTATTTCCTGGCAAATTAAACTGGGCCTGCATGCCGTTATTAATCTTGGTTTGGCGCTGTGGCTGATTAACCGTTATGATCGTATCAGCAGGAATATCGCACCCGATATGGTTGATGTGCCGCTTGAAATCGGCATCTTCTTTTTGTGGGTTTTGGTTTTGACCTTCATGGCTTTGAACGGCCAGATCTTTCAATTATCCGGCACGGCTGAGGAGCTGCTGCGCGTGTGGTTCTGGATCACCGCGCCAATGATCGCCTGGTTCGCGCGCAGCAAATACATTTTAACGCCTTTTGCGGCATTGCTTGGCTTTTATGTTTTTTATGAAATTGATCATTTCATTCGGCTTATTTATCAGCATGAATTGAACTGGCTTAACTATGCCTATGCTGTTTTTATTCCGGTCTTATTCTTTTGCGCTGGATCCGAATTACAACGGCATCATGTGAAACTTTTGCTTGGCCGGATTTTTATCATGCTTGCCACGGTCTTTGCAATTCTGGCGGCCAGCACCATGGCCAGCTTTACGCGCTGGTACGTGCCGGAATCCGATATGGTCATGCGGACGCTGCCCTATGCGCTGATGCTGGCGATTTTGATTATCGGATTCATTCATCCCCGGTTTATCTTGCCGGAACAAAAAACCAGATTTCAACTTTTGTTGTTTGCAGGCGGGATTATTTTACTGCCCGGTATTCTGCCTTTCGCCAACACCGTTTTCTCGGCTTTGTTATTTACGGCTTTGTGGCTAGGGGTTGGTTATTACGGCAAGCGCGAAAACGAAGTTAAATTAGTCGATCTTTGCGTCGTCCTGATCGCCATTCGGATTTATGTCGCTTTTTGGGAACTGTTCGGCACTATGCTGCAAACCGGCGTCGGATTAATTGCCGCGGGCGTAATTTTGCTTTGTTTTATTTATGCTTCTAACCGCATCCGGTTGAAATTGCGTAACTGGAGCCAGACATGAAGCCATCCATCCAGCGCAGCATTGCTATGCTTTTCATTCTGCTGCCCGTGTTGGCGATTAGCGGTCAAGCCATTTTTCTTGCCGATCAGAAATTGCAGATCCCCGTACAGCAAGTGGTGATTACAGGTTATGATCCGCGCGATGCATTGATGGGCCATTATTTGAATTTCCGCTATGACTGGGATAATGCCGCCAGCCAAAAACCCCATCTGCCCTATTTGCCTGCGAACGGCAGGTTTTATATTCCGGAAAAGAACAGTTTAGCGCTAGAGCAAGCTTTGCGCGACCGCGCCAAGCAATGTAAAATAGCCTATCAAATCATTGCGCATGAAGTTCGCCCGGTTGATCTGTTAATCGATAACAAACCCTGGCGCGAAGCCATTCAGAATTAACCAAAACGCGGCCCACTCGGCGAATGCCGCAGGCAAACGCGAAATCTAACCTGCGCGAGGCGGGGTAATTAACCGTTTGGCCCTTTAGATAAGGTGCCCTGCGGCGCCGGCTTTAATCCAGACGTTCTTCTCGCGGCAGCCCAGCTATCTGGGGTTGGCTGTTCCGCTTGAACTAACCAGGTCCAAGGACCCGATATTCTGATTTTTGAAGATTGCTGGTTATTGGCCTGACGCGGCGTTAGTACTGACATAGCGTAGATCTCCCTTGTCTGTGACTAGACTATATATTTTTATTACTCTTCTTTCGCCAAAAGCAACATATTTTTTCGTCCCTCGGGATTATTTATGAAATAACCTAAAAACTCTATTTGTCAAACTCCGCCGCCCGCATTATGGAATGCCATAGAAGGCCAAGGCATGGCCAGGCAGGCTAAGGTGTCTGGTCAAAAGTTTGACGTTGATGGCGGTCTACGCCAATGGCATTCCAGTAATCGCGGGTCATCCAAGCGTCTGGAATTGGATCAGATTTAACCCCCAGAACAGCTATCTCCCAAGGACCATAAGAGCGCTGCTTAGGCTTTGGAGGCCGACGACGAAAACTGCGACGGCGAAAAGCAATTATGCTCCCGACTAACGCTAAGTTTGGAAATATACTTCTAGGTAGAACTGCGGTCGCCATATATTCTAACAATAAACAATAAAAAACCTGTCCCCTGTCAAACATTATCTGACTAAAAAGTCATTTGCCAAATCTCATCGCCGCGCCTAGGTTTGGAGCATGAAAAAACTGCTCATTTTATTGGCTTTTCTTGCCTCTTGCCTCTTGCCTCTCACCTCTCATGCGGCGGCCCTGACTGCGCAAGACCAATCCGACCTTCAGCGCATCGAGAGCTACATGAACGCTATGCCGCCGGTGCGGGCGGAGTTTGTTCAGCAAACCTCGGACGGACAGGTGTTTAACGGCCAGTTCTGGCTCCAGCGCCCCGGGCGGCTGCGTTTTGAATATGCGCCGCCGAATAATAATTATATTGTGGCCGACGGCGCCTTTATCCATTTCTGGGACGCGAAAATGCATAACGCCACCGACGCGCCTATCGGCCAGACGCTGGCGGATTTTATCCTGAAGGACCATATCACCTTTGATAATGACGTGATCGTTACCGGCGTGCAGCGCCAATCAGGATTGCTTTATGTCACGCTGGTGCAATCGGCTGATCCGAACGCAGGCAGCCTGACCTTGGTATTTGAAGACCAACCGCTGCAACTGCGGCAATGGACGGTAACGGATCCGACCGGCCGCACGAGCAATGTCACGCTCGTTAATCCCACTGCGGGAGATCATTTCGATCCGCGTTTGTTTGTTTTTAATCCGGCGAAGAAATAGATAAAATGTCCTGTGCCGCGCGGCGGCCGGATAGGAAAGCCGCGGTAATGGTTGTGGCGTATTCGATATCAAACGCCTCACCCGCGAAAAAGATTTTATCGGCCACCGCTTGGCCTGCACGCTTGCGCGTATCCGCCGCCGCACCAGGGCGCAAGGCCGAATAGGCGCCGCGCGTAAACTGATCCGCATGCCAGACGGCCGGGTAATACCATTCGATATTGTCGCGCTGACAAGCGGGATTTAGTTCAGACAAATGTTCCAATAACGCCGCAATCGCATCGTCCTGCGGCATTTGTTCCAATTGCCGCGCCCAATTGCCGCCCGCTACAACCAGCCAAAGATCTGGATTTTCTTGCGGCCAGATTTCCAACCGCGCTTCGCCCTTTTCCCAATAAACCGGTCCTGCCAGCGCGGGCGCGCGGCGCCAGCAGAAAAAAATATTTATCCAATAGGCCCATATGAAGTTGCGCCAACGCGGCAGATTGTTCCGGCGGCAGCGGCGGCGTGAATTGAATCGCGCCCGTGTTCAAAATGCCGATGGAGGTTGTAACAATCGCATAGTCCGCGGTGAAATTTTGCTGCGGCGTAGTGATTTGAATTTGATCGCCTGTAAAATTGATTGCACTAACTGCGCAATCATAAACGATATTCAACCCGGCCGCATAATTTTGCAAAAATTCATCCCACCCGCCCGTGATGACGGCGAATTCGCCGGTTTCATGTTGATCCGCCACGTCATGCACGGACAATTCCGTCAGGTCACAGCCGGTTTCCGTCGGCCCCGCCAGCATTTGCAGCGCGATTTTCTCCAGCGGGTTTTTGCGCGCCGTATAAAATTCATTTACCGCGCCGGTATAATGGCCTTGCTGTAATTCACGCGGCGCGGCGACGATAAAATCTGAAATCATTTTTTGTTCGACATCCGACAATTTTTTGCCGTTGTAATAAACAGTGCGCGTGGCGTCCAAAGGCGCCCATTTCAAGCCATGCTTCGCGGCCACGGCGGCAAAGGGATTATCGGCAACTGAACCCTGGATAAATCCCGCGCCCAAATCCAACCGCGTGCCGTTATGCGTCATGGTGCGGCAACGCCCGCCTGTTTCGCCCACGGCCTCTAAAATCAGAACGTTGTACTGACCGCTGAGTTCCCGCGCCGCCGTCAGGCCTGCAATTCCGGCGCCAATGATGGCGACGGTTTTCAAGTTAGGCTTTCTGCATCATCGCGCGCACGGAATTGGGCAGCGCGAAAGATGCGACATGCATGTCTGGATTATAATATTTGGTTTGAATGCCACTGGCATCATAACGCTGCTGGATTGCCGTAAGGGGTTGCCGGCGCAGCGCCGCGTCGTCCGTCGCCCAGCCGAAAAACGTATCACCACCCCAATAAAGCGGAATGGCCGAGCGGAAAAACGATACATCGGCGTAATGCCTGCGCAGCGCGCGTGCGACGGTGGTGACCAGCATTTCGTCGGCGTACTTCACGAAATCCGTGGCGTTTTGATTGACGAAAATCCCGCCGGGATTCAGGCGTTGTTTCGCAAGGCGGAAAAATTCATCTTCAAACAAAACGCGGCCGGGGCCATAAGCATCGGTTGAATCCACAATGATGACATCAAATGTTTCATGCGTATTGCGGACAAAATCAAAGCCGTCGCCGATTTTGATTTCCGCGCGCGGATCGTCAAAGGCGCCGCCGCAGATCGCCGGAATATATTGTTTCACCAGGCGCGGCACCGCCGCGTCAATTTCCGCCAGTACGGCGCGTGTCACGCCTTTGTGATCGAGTACGCAGCGCAGAATGCCGCCGTCGCCGCCACCGATGATTAAAACCGATTTCACATGGCCATGCGCAAACATGGGAATATGCGCCATCATTTCATGATAAGTGGCCTCATCGCCTTCCGACGTTTGCGAAATCCCGTCAGAGCCCAGCACGCGACCCAAAATCGGGTTTTCAAAGACCGTCAGTTTTTGGAACGGCGTTTGTTCTTCAGCCAGCACGCGGCTTTGGTACAGGCGCAATTCACCCAGATCATGCACCTGGGGATGCAAACCGCCGCCATAAACTTCCGGCTTTGCTGTTTCCAGTTTTCCAGCCGTTTGTGTCATCACACGCCCTCTTGCTCAGACAAATCTTTTAAGCCGCCTTGCGAATGGCATTCGCATTGCCCGCCATGATTTCCTGAACCCATTTCGGCAAGGCGAAAGCGGCCAAATGCAATTGCGGCGTATAGTGGCGCATGTCGAGTTTGTATTCCTGCATGCGCGCCTCTAGCTGTTCCAGCGTCGGCAATTTGAATTCCTTCGCGTTCACGCCAAAGCCCAGCGCCATCGAACCGCCGTAATAAGTCGGCACGGTTGCCAGATAACATTGCCCCAGCAAACCAAGCTGCCGCCAGAATGCCGAAGTCTGCGCCAGTTCCGCCGCCTGGAAAAACGGCACGCCGTTTTGCGTCGAAATCGTGCCGCCGGGTTTCAGCGCGCGCTGACACATCTGGTAAAATTCCAGACCGAACAAAGCCTCCGCCGCGCCGAATGGATCGGTGGAATCGACGATGATCGCGTCGTATTTTTCCGTCGTGTCCTTCATGAATTTGAAGGCATCCTGGATCAGCAAATTCGCGCGCGAATCTTTGTAAATCGCGCCGGCGTTGTTGAGCGTCGGCATATGTTTGACGCACTGGTCCACCACCATCTGGTCGATTTCCACCATGTCGGCGCGTTTCAGCGTGGGGTATTTGAGCGCCTCGCGCAGACAGCCGCCATCGCCGCCGCCCACGATCAGCACATGTTCCGGCGCGTGGGGCAAAGACATGATCGGCACATGCGCGATCATTTCGTGATAGGTGAATTCATCGTTCTGCGTCGTTTGGATAATGTTATCGAGCGTCAGGACACGGCCGAGTTCCTTGTTCTGCAGAATGGAAACTTTTTGATAATCGCTTTGGCCTTCGAACAGCACGTCATCGACCGCGAAACCCTGATAGTTGCGGCTGCCGTAGAGGTTTTCCTGGAACGTTTCGCCGCGGTTGAAATTCTTGATCCGCGCGATTTCGGGTTGGAAAAACTGCTTGGTGACTTCCAGCGCCTTTTGCTCGTCAAAATCACGGCAGGAGAAAATATCGATATAAACTTCGCCTAAATTCTCCGCGAAATGCGCGCAGATGTTGGAAGTTTCGATCAGCTGGACAAACGTATAACCCGCGGTTTCCGTTTTATGCGTGGCAAAATGTTCCAATTGCGGCTTGCCGTAAGCGACCATATCAATCGCCTTCACCAGCTCGCGCCCCCAGGCGAGAATGTTTTCGCCGTCCGAAATTTTCTCTTTCGGGCAACCCGACAGGTCCAGCACCAAATGCTGCCCCCACATTTTATTTTTGCTGCCCATTACCGCGTTTGCCATGTCCTGCCCCTTGGTAGAATTGAAGGGGTGATATAGGGCTTTTAGCCTGGGATTACAAGAATTTTTTAAGCTTGAACGCCGCCGCAGAATGTTACGATCGATGTTTTTTTATTCGCTCATAGCGCTGCTTGCTACCCTCGGCGCAGCGCTCATCCTTTTCCGCCTCAGCCATGGCTGATTTAGACAGGAATGGCTTCAGGATAGCCGCCGTAACGGCTTTTAACTTCTCGTTGAGCTGCTCGCGTGACGGCTGCCGGGATGTGTCCTGTGGTGCTGAAGTGTTGTTTCGGGTCATAGGCTTCTCCAAGGTTGGAAAGATCGATGGGTGACAAGATCAATGGGAAATCCTGGGCGTTTGCGCCGTCCATAGACTTAGACATATAGGGATAGAATGCCGGACCTGTTTTTTCGCCGAGTTCCTTTATGGTATCTCGATAGACATATCCTTCGGCTTCACATTTGGCTTTGGTGTGCGGGCTGGGGTCAAAAACACAGACCTGATTGACGCCCACTGTCTGAGCCCACAATTCCAGCGCAACTTGACGGATATTATAAGCGTGCCCTTTTAATGCCGCCGCAGCCGGCGTACGTCCGCGTTCGATAAAATCACTGGCGACGTGGTCGTCTCCTTTTTCACCGATCGCGAGGGTCATCAGATTATCGCCCAGATATACCGCCATTTCAAAACGCTGCATGTCCATGCTTTGCTGATAATAGGGAATCCGCGTTACTTCGTCCCAATTGAAATAATCATCGCCTTCCGTAAGGCCGCCCAGATGCGGCACCCATTGTTTTTCGCGCGCGGCCAAGGCGTGATCGTCAATCATCGTGACATGCACCGGATTTGCGGCCAGATCGATGCGCTGTTCCGGCGGCCGGGTTTCATTGACCGCTTCAAGATATTGCGTAATGGCCTGCTCTGTCGCCTCGACCCAGGCGACGCGTTGCATTGCCATGACCTCAAGTTTGCTGACTTGCTTGTCACGTTCAAGTTTGCTTTGGCAACGTTCCGCCAGTCCAAATAATTCATCAATCGGTAATGAAGTAACTTTCATTTATAATCCTCTATCGATATGGAATAGTTTACCACATCTTTAAATTAACCGCAAAAAAGACCGCTTAAAATTTATGATAAATTTTATACGCCGAAAAAATAAAAGGCCCCGCAGGGCCTTTTAAGAATTTGAAAAAATTGGTTATTCCGCCGTCTCTCCGCGCAGCAGGCGGTCGGATTTGACCTCTGTCGCGCTGAAGGCTTCGGCCAGGATGCCGACGGCCAGTTCGGGTTTGGAATTCCCGCACATGAAGACGTCGAATGCCGCATAGTCGCGCTCTGGCCAGGTATGAACGGAGATATGACTTTCCGCCAAAACCGCCACGCCGGAAATGCCGCCGTTGGGTTGGAAATGGTGCAGATGGATATGCAGCAGCGTCGCGCCGCAAACCTCGACGCATTTGCGCATCGCGGCTTCCATCAGATCCAGTTTATCGAGGTTGCGCGCGCCAAACAGATCGATGATCATGTGTTTGCCTGCGCATTTGACCTCCACCCCGGCATCATTGATGGCCGTGATGAAATGATCGTTGTCATGGTCCGAGGATGTCCACGGCCCCTGAACAACATTGTCGGTACTGTAAGCCTGGTTTAGGCCGACCTCCGAGTTATCAAAACCTTCCGTTTGGGCTTGTCTTGACTGTGGCGCTTTAGCATTAAGGGTCGGCGCTTCCTGCAAGTCAGTCCCCAATTGGAAGAGAGTAGCTTGAGCTTTCATGGCTCCCCCCTTCAAATTAGTAGATGACCCGGCACCACCACAGCGATGCCGAAGGGGTGAATATGACATCATTTTTTTACTTGCGCAAGAAAAATCTGGGTTAAAGTTTTGTTACGTGGGGTTTGGGGCGGATTTTGGTGCGAGTGATGCGGATGGGTCACAGTTTTATTTGCTTTTATCCGGCTATTTCTGATAAAATCAACTCCATAGAATTTAACCTCCTAAGAATTGCAAAATGGATACTATTCCTTTTAATGCTCACCTGGCAGAAGCTATAGGAAATGCCAACTTCCCAGCTGATACCCTTCAAGTTATCCATGCTAGCCTAACCCCGTCAGGCAACGAATTTGTTTTGCTAGGTTTGCCGCTCGATTTACATCAAAAGCTACTTTCTATTGGAAAGTCATCTATCGCAGACGAAGCCGAAACTAAAGTCTTTCGAGTAAAACTCAAACCTGATCTCCCTGATATGCCTGGCACCGCCGAACTCGCTGCCGTGATCGTTTCACATCCTCAGGCGGAATTCATTTGGGGTAAAAATCCGCAAGAAGCTCTCCAACAGATATCCTTGCGCCAACAATTAGCAATTATAACCAAATATTGGGGCGGATATGCGGAAACCGCCGCACGATTGTGCCGCCTGGGGAAAAACGAAGGTGGCCTGAGCGCAATCGAGGCAAAAAAATTATCGCAAGCTTGGGATAATTTTAATCGCAGAGATTCTCAGCCGCCCGACGCCCGTATAATTTCACAGGCTTGGAATAATTGTCCGCCTAACTTCTTTGATTTGGATTATCCTATTCCTTCGTTGATTGTTATGGTTCTGCAGCACAGTCAATGGACGGAAGAAGAACGTAAACAAATTTCACAGGAATCGGGGCGCGAAAGCCTGAAACGAATGGTTAAAATTTATAAATTAGTGCGTGTTGAGGAGAAATTGGGATCCGATCTTATGCAGCTGGCCAGTTTACAGACAATAAACGCAAAAAAGCTGCAAGAGATTGAGGCGCAATACGGATCCTGTCATTATCAGTTGAACAGCACGCGCCCTTTGCCGGAAATGGCAAGAGCAATGCTGTGCTATTTGGAACTCCGTAAACAACCGATTCCGCCCGGGTTAACAGAAAGTGCCAGTCTCGGAGAACTGGCAAAAATGCTGTTTTCCTGCAACGGCGGCTTTAACCTAGGGCGATCCTGCACACAAGAGAACAATATGACGGATCCCGCGCTTCGTTATCGCTTGAAACAGGCCCGTGGCGGTAAACGTCCCTATTGGTCAGATGATTGGGAAAAAGTAACCGAACATCTGGATAAGCTAAATAGCGACATGACTACAAATCGGAGTTTGGTCGACGTTAAATTACAACGGCGCCGAGCCGCTCCACAGCCTGGACATTCCAATCTGATTGGCACCAAACGTGTTTCCAATCGTCAATTGGAACCGGTTTAAATTTAGTAATCCGCAACGCTTTGCACTTTAGCGAAAATCCATTACGTATAGATTCCACCATGCACTCCCCTGAACTGGAAAACCTGATCAAAGCCATCGCGAAACTCCCCGGCATCGGCGCACGCGGGGCGCGGCGGATTGCGCTGCATTTGTTGCGCGCGCCGGACAAGCATTTGGCGCCCTTTATGACGGCGCTTCAGCGCGCGCGGGAGACGATTTCGGTCTGCGCGATTTGCGGCAATCTCGACAGCCAAAATCCCTGCGCGATTTGCGCCGATCCCAACCGCGCGGCGGACGGCACGATTTGCGTTGTGGCGGATATCAACGACCTGTGGGCCTTTGAGCGCACGGGCGCGCACCGCGGGCAATATCACGTTCTGGGCGGCGTGATTTCCGCCCTGAACGGCGTCGCGCCCGATGACCTGCGCGTTGCGGAACTGCTCGTCCGCCTGCCTGCTGCGCGCGAGGTTATCCTCGCCCTGCCGCCCACGGTGGACGGCCAGACGACCGCGCACATCGTGCAGCAGCAAATCACCGCCGCCGCGCCCGACATCGCCATCACCCGCCTGGCCGTCGGCATCCCCGTCGGCGGGGCGATTGAGTATCTGGATGAAGGCACGCTCAGACTGGCCGTCAGCGCGCGGCGATAAGTTTTGACATCGTCCGGAATTTATATGAAGTGGCGATATGGCCATTAACGCCCATACTTCTGACATAACGCTGGAACGGACGGCGCCCGAACATCACAATCACGAAACGCGCGAATACAAGCGCTATGCCGCGTCCAAAGCCTGGTATCTCGCCATGGCGATGTTTGAAGGCTGGGGTTGCGGCGCGATGATCCATTCCGGCAATGCGGACCCGCGCGCCAAAGTTTTGCTGACGGCCTCCATGGCGTTTTTCGTGCTGAGCGAAACGGCGGGCCTATCCACCTATTTTTGCCACGAAAAATATGAAGAGCCTCTGATTAAAACCAGCAATTGGCTGGGCATGACCGCCTATATGGCGGACGGCATCCTGGCCGTGCCGGAGCTGCTTGAAAAGCCGGGCTTTGCCGTGCCCTTGCTGATTGCCAATATCGGCTTTGCCTGTGCCGCGCGGCTTGAGAATAAAACCGAAGGGCCACAATTGCCGGTACAACAGCCGGAGGCGGGCATTTCCCGCGCGCGTCATTGGGGGCGCCGGATATTTGTGGAGACGCATAATTTTAAAAACGACCCGACCAAGCAAGGCGCGGTGGTCAACGGCCTGAGCATTATTCCCACGATCATTGCGCTGGCGCAGGTTTTGCCGGGGCTGCAAATCGCGGGTATGATTTTAACCGGCGCGCTGGCAGTTAAATACGAATGGCTGTCGGATGGCATTCAGCAAAAGAAACACGCGCACCATGAACCGCGTTAAGCCGAAAAATCCGCAAACTCCTGCGCCAATTTCAAATATAATTCTTTTTTAAATGCCACAATCAAATCCGGCGCGTCGCGCAGGTTCATCCATTCTGTGCGCGCGAATTCCGGGGCGTGATGTGCGTCGAGGTTGATATCCGCATCGGTGCCAGTGAAACGCACGGCGAACCATTTTTGCTTTTGTCCGATATGTTTGTAAACCGGATGGCCTTTGATATCGGGCGGGAAATCATAACTCAGCCAATCGGACGTTTCGGCGAGCAGCGAAATCTTATCCGCCGCGATACCGACCTCTTCGTATAATTCGCGCTGGGCGGCGGCCCAGATATCTTCGCCTTCATCAATCCCGCCCTGCGGGAACTGCCAAGCGCCCGGGAAATCGCGGCGTTCACCCATCAAAACCTTGCCCGCCGCGTTAAAGACGACAATGCCGGTGCCAAGGCGGTAGGGGAGTTTCAGACTGCTATTCGAATGCATGGATTAGAAACCAAGGTTTTAGGAGTTATAGGAATTAGGATATAACCATATAAGCTCCTAAAATCCTACAACTCCTAGTTCCTACTTCCTTACTGCGGTCCGGCGGAATTATCCGTTACCGGCGGCAAACTCTCACCCGCGGCGGTGCTGCCTGCGTCCGGCGCTGGTTTGCTAACTGCGGTGGATTTTTTGCTCTTCGCATGTTTGCCTTTTTTCTTGCTGTGTTTTTTCACATGCTTTTTCACATTTGCTTTTTGGGCCGCCTGCACAATGTGCGCATTCGTTTGTTTCGGCGTGCTGGGCACAGCGGCGAAAGCAGGCGCGGCAGCGAGCATCAGCGCGGCGCTGAGTAGCAATAATTTCTTCATGTCAGTCTCCTTGGGGTTGTGGAAAGAACCGGCGCATGATGCGCATATTCTTATTCTATCGCAAGAGGCGCACGCGAACACGTGAACAAGCGTTCATGTGACGATTGTGGATAAGAATTAATTGAACAATTTTAGTGATTGGCCTGCGGGCTGACGGGCGGCACAGGCGGCGGCGCAGGCGTTGCAGCGGATTTGGATGGATCCAATAAATTCGGCGCGGGCGCGCCGTTTGACGCTTTGGGATTCAATAGATTCATTGAACCATCCGGCGGCGTGATACTGCTGTCATCACTGGGCGGCGTTACCTCCGGCGGCGGCTGCATCACGCCCGGCGCGTTACCCGGCGTATTGGGCGCATTGGGCGCATTCGCAGGCGTATTGCCGGGCGGCGCGCCGGCCGGAACTTGCGATGTATTGTCGGGCGCCGGCGCCGGTGCAACTTGGGGCGCGGCTTGCGCTGAACCCAGGGTCACGACCGCTGAAATCGGCGCGAGCGCCACAACGCCTTCGCGGTCCAGGCGGCGCGCCCAGTTGGCGATGGTGGCGCGCGTCAAAGGCTCCGCGCCCGCGATGACCACCGCGCGGCCGTTTTGTTTGGCGGCTTCAACCGCCTTGCCCATCGCCGCATCCATCGCGTCCTGCGACAGCGTGCCGTCAATGCTGAAAAGCGAGCGCGCCCACGGCGCCTTGAGCTGTTCGGCGATCAAAGGCGTCAAGGTTTCATTCTGCTGCGTATCATCCACCATCAGCAAACCGCGCGTGGATAAATTCTGCATCAGCGGCTGGATCATATTCTGGTTATTCACCAATTGCTGGCCGCCTTCGGTAATCACGCCGACACAGCCCGGCATGTGCGAAAGCAATTTAAAAAAGTTATCCTGATTGACGGATGTGGTTTGCGTGCTGCTGACCGCGAGCGTGCCGGGATCCTCGGTTGAGCCCGGCGGTACTTCCAATGGCAATTCCAGCATGGTTTCATGCCCCGCATCGCGCGCGGACTGCATGGATTTCGCCAAGTCATCCGCATAAGGTGAGAAAGCAAAGGTAATCGTGCCGGGCAGCGTCGCGATCCCATCCGTCACGCCTGCCGCGGATAGGCCCATATCCTTGACGATAATCGCCAGGCGCGGGCGTTTATCATCCGGCGGGAAAGGCCGCGCGTAATATTGCCACGGCGCGCGGCCGTCGGCGGCAGCGCGCGGCAAGGTGCCGTGATCAGTATCTTCCTGCAAATCCGGATTAAGCGCTTTGATGCGAATGCCGTCACTGGGCAAAGGCGGCGGCGGGGAAAAACCGCCATCCATTTTAGGCGGCGGCGCGAACGGCAAAGTATTGGATTTCGCCGCGTCTTTTAACGTCGTTTTATCTTTGGCATTTTCCGCCGGATTAAAAACGTCGGTGGAGCCGAGTTTGACGTCAACAATATCCACCTGCCAGTAACGCGGATCGGCATTGGAGGGCGCCAGCACAAGCCAAACGGCAAACGGTATTCCAATCAGCCAGATCAGCGCAAAGGGTGCGTAGCGCAGCACCGTGGTTATTCCTGGCCGCTGTCGCTGTTATCGTTTGCGGCGGGCGCGGCGGATGCCGGCGCAGCGTCGGTTTTCGCCGCGCCTTTATCGCCCGTTTTGCCGTCGTCGTGATAAACCGCCATGCCGTGCAGCATTTCCAGCGCGCGCTGTAATTGCACGTCTTTTTTCTCATCGCCGAAGATGTCGTTGCTCACGCTCTCGTCATGCGATTTATCGCGTTCGCTGTCGAGCGGTTTGATGGGTTCATCCGGCGCGTGATCTTTCGCCGCTTCGTTGGTTTCTCCCAGGTCGTGATTGTGAATGGCTTTGCTGCCGTTGGGGTTATTCAGCGCGCCTTTCAAATCCGCTTCGTGATAAACAAAGCCCGCATCCTTTTCATTCTTCATGCGCACTTCGATATTGGGTTTAATCCCCGTCGCCTGAATGGAGCGGCCCGACGGCGTGAAATAATAAGCCGTCGTCAGGCGGATCGCGCCGTAGCCCGGCACAGGCATCACGGTTTGCACCGAACCCTTGCCGAAACTTTGCGTGCCGATCAGCACCGCGCGTTTGTGATCCTGCAATGCGCCCGCGACGATTTCCGCCGCCGATGCGGAGCCTGAGTTAATCAAAACCACCATTGGCAAATCTTTACGCACAATCGGATCGCTGTCGGTGTTATAGGTTTCATTGTCTTCTTCATGGCGTCCTTTGGTTGAAACAACCACGTCGCCCTTATCCAAAAACAATCCGCCCACGGAAATGGATTGATCCAGCAAACCGCCCGGATTGTTGCGCAAATCAACCACAAGACCTTTCAATTTACCGCCTTGTTCAGTGAACATTTTTTCCAGCGCATCATGCGCGCTGCTGGTGGTTTCCTCGCTGAACTGGTTGATGCGCAGATAACCGATATCGCCCTTCATCGCGCTTTTGACAGATTTGATGTGGATAATGTCGCGCGTCAGGGTAACGTCGAACGGTTCCTGATGGCCGCGCACGATCGCCAGGGTCACGCGCGTTTGCGGCTTGCCGCGCAGTTTATCCACCGCGTCATTTAGCGTCAGCCCCATCACCGGCGCGTCGTCAATGCCGACGATTAAATCATTGGGCTTAATTCCGGCCTTGGCCGCAGGCGTATCGTCAATCGGCGAAACGACCTTTACCACGCCGTTATCCATCGTCACTTCAATGCCCAACCCACCGAATTCGCCGCGCGTTTGCACCTGCATGTTTTTAAATTCTTCATCGTTCATATAGGACGAATGCGGGTCCAGATTGGTGAGCATGCCGTTCACCGCAGCCTCAACCAATTGTTTGTCCGAAACAGGCTTCACGTAATCGCGGCGCACGCGTTCAAAGACTTCGGAAAATAAATTCAGCTGACGGTAAGTATCCGCCGTGACATCCGACGGCACCCCTTTTTCATTTGGGCCTTTTTCACCTGTCACTTGATCCGGCGGCGCTTTATCCTGCGCGCCCGCTTTATCCTGAACCTTATCCGGATTGGTCGCGGTCTTCGCCAAAAGCGGATGCGTCATGGCGCCCAAACCAATCGCGGCGGCGACCAGGGCAATCACAAGGGTAAATTTAACTTTCTGCTGTTTATCCGGTGTATTATTCTGCGTCATGGGTTCTCCTGGTGGCGCGTCTGAATCCTACCTGATTGTGTCAGACCAAAGGTACTTGGGTCAACTGGCTCCCCGTCTTTTCGCGTCTCTAAATAGAGAGAACCGGCACCGTCCGGCATGCGGCCGACGGGTTCGCCCGCCGCGACGGTTTCGCCCTCGCTGACGTCGATCGCGCCCAGGCCGGTTAACAAGATATGCTGGCCCTCGCCGATTTCGATAATCACCACCTGGCCGTAAGACCGGAAAGCCCCCGCAAACACCACCTGCCCGCCGCGCGGCGCATTGACCACCGCCTTAGCAGGAGCAGAAATCGTAATCCCGCGCGCGTGGTTGCCCGCGCTGTCCCCGCTGCCATAGGCGCGGGTGACGGGGCCGGATACAGGTAGGCGCGCCGCGCCCGCCGCAATCAAAGCCATCTTGGCCGGCGGCGGCGCATGATGTTTTTTCCGAGCGGCCAAAAGTTGCTGGATTAATTCACGCAAATCCGAAGCCTTGGCCGCCAGGGCCTTGGCCTCCTGATCCGCGGCGGCGCGCTGGGCTTCAGTCTGCTTGCGCGCGGCCTCGCGTTTTTTCAGCAGGCCATCCAGCTCCGCCCGGTCGGTTGAGATTTTATCTTTCTCCGCCGTGATGGCTTCCTGCTGCTGGCGCAATTTTTCGCGCACGGCGGCGAGGTCGTTCAACTGCTGCCGCGCTGCCGCGACGCGGCGGTTCAATTCCGTCATGACGGTTTGCATGCCCAATGTCGCGCGGATGGTTTGCTGCGGCGGCGTGGGCGAGAAAATCATCGCCTCGGGCGGCAGACGCGACAGGCGCAGGACAATCGCCAAAACCTCCGACAAATCTTTCTGGTTCGCGTTGCGCTGGGCCGATAATTTGCTTTCCTGCTGCTGGATATTCACCAGCTCGCTTTCCAGGTCTTCCAAACGCTCTTCATGTTCGGCCAGGCGGCCTGAAACATCCACCAGTTTGGTTTTAATCCCAGCCATTTCCGCCTGGATTTTCGCGCTGGCGGCGGCGAGTTTTTTCGATTCCGCTTCCTTGGCGCGCTGCGCCTGAATAATCTTATTCAATTCCGCCTTTTTATCCGCCGCGCTTTCGGCATGTGCCGCCGCGGGCAGCATCAGGATAAACATTAAGAAAACAAAAATCCGCATCATGACGGCCTGCTCAAACGTTCTATTAACCTGGCTTTAACATCGGGCCATTCGCGATCAATAATACTAAAACAAACGCTATCGCGAATCCGGCCGCTGGCACAGACATAATGATTGCGGAAAATTCCTTCCTCCACCGCGCCAAGCCGCGCTATCGCTTGCCGTGATTTAAGATTTAATACGTCGGTTAACAATTCAACGCGCAGACAATTCCAAACTTCGAACGCATGCGTCAGCATCAGCAATTTCGCCTCGGTATTCAATGCCGTCCGCTGCCATGGCTCGCCCAGCCAGGTTGAACCAATTTCTGTGCGCCGATGCCGCACATCAATATTAGTAAGCCGCGTCGATCCGGCCAACTGGCCTGTGGCTTTATCCCACGTGATAAAAGGGGTGCTTTTGCCGCTGGCCTGGTCTTGCAAAGCTGCACGGACATATTTGACCATACCGTTATAATCGGCGATCGGATTTGCATACCACTGGGTCAAAGAACCGTCACCATGGACCCGCCATAGGTCATCGATGTAATCTTCCGACATCGGGGTAAGCCGAACATGCTGACCTTCCAATGTTACGGGCGCTATTTCCATGCCCTATAAATAATAATATTTTGTGGCTGCGCCACCGGAAAATTCCACGGCCAGCGGTTCGCCATTGGGAATTTCAAAGGTGTTAATGTCGTCCGGCGTGAAGAAATTCAAAATCACCATCAGCGCGCGCAAACTGTTGCCGTGCGCCGCGATCAAAACCGTTTTCCCCGCCGCCAATTCCGGCGCAATGTGTTTTTCATAATAAGGCCGCACGCGCGCCACGACATCGGATAGACTCTCCCCGCCCGGCGGCGGCACGTCGTATGAACGGCGCCAGATATGCACCTGCTCCGCGCCGTATTTTTCCGCCGTTTCGGCTTTATTCAAACCGTTCAAATCGCCGTAATTGCGTTCGCGGATGGCTTCGGATTTGATCAAAGGCAGATTTAATCCGGCGCCTTCCAAAACCAGTTCCGCCGTGCGCCAGGCGCGCTCCAGCGTCGAAGTGAAAACGACATCCGGCACGATGCCGGCCGCTTTTAATTTCTCACCCGCACGGCGCGCCTCGCCCTCGCCCTGTGCAGTGAGCGGCACATCCCGGAACCCGGCAAAACGGTTTTCCAGATTCCATTGCGACTGCCCGTGGCGGATGAGGATGAGTTGTGTCATGGGGTTGTTATAATGAATGGAAAACTGAAGGACTAGGGATTATTTTCTTGACTTTAAAATAAATAACTTGCTAATAATTTCCCCTGTTTAACTGAGAAAAAATATAATGGCTTTGTCTGAAAAAGAATCCGCCTATGCGAGCAAACTGGTTCATACCATGGGTCGCGATACAGCCTTAACAGTTGTCAGTGGTGTGGCTGGCAGCTTTTGCTACGGTAAGGCACAGAATTTGTATTCTCACGGGGATCCAAACCGGGGTATCGCCTATCTTGCGCTGGCGGTTATATGCACGCCGGTTTTTTTATTCTTTTGCAAGCGCGTTTCGGATGTTTTTCGGCTGGCTCTTAAAGGGGTGGAAAACAATAATCCCCAGCCCCCTGGTGCCGAGGCGCCGCGTCTTTAGTCCTAGTTTTGGCTCCAAATATCTTCCAGGCGATAATAATTTCGCACTTCAGGCCGCAGAATATGAACGATCACATCGCCCGTATCCACGATAACCCAGTCGTTTGTGCCTTCGCCTTCGCGGTGCAGGATTTTATGACCTGCCTGCTTCAAAGTCTTGGAAATATTTTCGGCCAGCGCCGCGACTTGCCGCGTCGAACGGCCTGAGGCGATAATCAAATAATCCGCCAGGCTCGAACGCCCGCGCAAATCAAAATCCAGAATATCTTCCGCCTTGCCTTCATCCAGCATTTTTAACACCAGGTAACGCTGTTCCGTAATACGTTTATCCGCCTTGTCGGCGGGCACTGCGGCTGGTTTTTTGACCGCTTTTTTCGCTGGTGTTTTGGTCGCGGATTTTTTCGCGGCAGTTTTAACCGTTTTAGGTTTGATTGTTTTTTTGACTGGCATTGCGGGCTCTGATCTCCGTGGCGGAAATGGGGTTCAAGGGCATCATGATATATTGCCATCCGGTTTTGTCATGATGCCGCTTGCGCGATTGTCGCAGAGTCTTGGCGGCAAAGCCAGATAGGGCGCGAATTTGTTGTGGCGGGCGGGCAAAGACGGCCATCGGCACCATGCGCGCGATCTCTCGCCATTTTTCCCAATGATGAAAAGTGCGCAGACTGTCCGCCCCCATCATCCAGGTGAATGTCGTATAGGGAAAATGTTTTTTGATTTCACGGATGGTATCCGCCGTATATTGCGTGCCGAGCCTCACCTCGATATCTGTCACCACCATGCGCGGCCCGTCGATTTGTTTTTCCGCCGATTTCATACGCGCGGCCAGCGGCGCCATGTCATTAGCGGATTTCAGCGGATTTTGCGGCGAAACCAGCCACCAGACGACATCGATATCCAGCGCCTCTAATGCGCGCAGCGCCAATTGCCGGTGCGCCGCATGCGCCGGATTAAATGATCCGCCAAACAACCCGACGCGCAAGCCGCGATAAGCGGCGGCGTTACGCAAAGTCGGCTGGGGATAGAGCGGCACGGGGATTCTTATAGTCAAATCCGCCGCTCATGGCACCCCTTCTCAAGTTTTTCGAATAACCGGCGGACTATCCCGGTTGTACCAGCGATACAGGCGCGCTGTCTTTGCGGCCGTAGTTTTCCTGAAGAACCCTCGTTAATGTATCTATTCTTGCTGCGCATGCCCTGAATTCCATAATCATAACGGTTGCGCCTGCCATTCGATTAGCAGCATCACAGATTCCCTGTAAGGGCGAGAAATCAAAAGTTCCCTTAGGAATGCTTGATCCGGTTAATTTCTCATAAAGCTGAATATCATTCGTTAGCTTGGTTAGATTAGTTGCAAAACTTTCAGCCGCACCCAGGGTCTGGGTTACTCGTTCTGAGCGGGATAGCGAAAGATCCCGAATTTGCAAGGCGATCAGCTGTACTGCCTGTTTCTTTGCAAAATCAACCGTCTCATCCCAAGCGGCTTGAGGCAACTTCTCAGTCAGCACGAAAGCCTGGACGGCCAGACAATTTTCAACCAGCGTGCCGCAATCCGTTGCCTTGTAAACCTCGCCTTGCAGTTTTTCCAATTTTTTCTCTTTGTATGCATGATCGAGAGAAGTAAAATATTCTTCCAGCGTATTGGCATCTGAATGATTTGCTATTTCCGCTTTCACGGGGCCCTGTTGTTCCAGCCAGGCAATGTGCGGTGAGCTCAGAACCTCCGTCTCGAAAGACCGGAACATTTCATTCCCGCTGCGCGCTGTCCGGACGGCCGCAAAAAATGTTTCCTGGAAAGCAGCTTGTTCCTTAACAGTTTTGTTTTGCGTAACATTTTTTCCCCATTTGGGTGTCAATTCCTGTTCAAACCATCCCAGCGCTCCCCCGGCTCTGGCAAAGCTTTCGAGCTGAGTTTCGTGCAGGTTCGCGACTACAGCGCGGTTTGCGAGGGGGTTGGAAAGAAATTCGGATTTCAACTGGCCGTAATCACCCCTACCGGCGTCAACGGATGACAGGATCGCGCCATAAAGCTGGCTCAGCTGGTCGAGAACTTTTTGTTCCTTGTATTTTCTAAACATGGCACAACTGTATTATAGAGCCAGTTTGGTTTTCAAGGATTTTTTTACTTTCATCAAAATTTCCGGTGATTTCAGCCGGAAATCCAGATGGTCTGGAACCTGTACTTAGCGCAAATTACTTTTCACCGCGCCAATCGCTTTTTGCACCAGGGCTTCTTGCTGATTGTCGTTCATGCCGTCTTTCAAAGCCGCGCGCACTGCCTGCATGGTGAGCGTTACCGTCGCGTCGCGGATTTCGGCGACGGCGGCGGCTTCGGCCTGGCTGATGCGGTCGAGCACGTGTTGCTGGCGCGCGGAGAGGGAATGTTCGAGTTCTTCGGCGGCGCGCGTGCGGATCATTTCCGCTTCGGCTTCGGCCTGTTTGATGATGCGGCGCGCCTCGACTTCGGCATTGGCGAGCTGGCCGGTGTAACGCGCCAATAATTCTTTCGACTGGGCGAGCAGGCCTTCGGCTTCCTTGATTTCGTCTTTGATTTTTGCCGCGCGCTCATCAAGCGCCTTGGCCAAAATCGAGCCAATCGGTTTCCATAGCGTCACGATGACCAGCACCGACGCCATGGCGAACCAGAGCTCCGGATTTTGCAAAGAAAATAATGCCGGTTCCGCTTCGGTCATGCTGCGCCTCGCGCTGAATGGCTATTGTCATTGACTTCATTTAAAGCTTCGGCGATTTGCCGGTCGGTCAGGCGCATGCCGGCCAGTTTTTGCGCGATTGCCGGCACCAGGATATGTGCCGCGTCGTAAACCGATTGCACCGCATTGGCGCGCGCGATGTTGATTTTATCTTCGGACGCTTTTTGTTTCGCTTGCAGCACCGCTTCCAATTCATGGTTGCGGCGGTTGGCAAGTTCCTGCGCTTCCATGGCGGCCTTGTTCAGCATGTCATGCGCGCGCCCATAGGCTGCATCCGCCGCGCTGCTCATGTCGCTTTTGTGCTGTTCGGCGTCGTCGCGCAGGCGGCGCGCATCGGCCAGCAAGCCTTGAACATGCGCCGCGCGCGCCGTTATGCCTTGCTGAATGCGCGGCAGCGCCGCACCGGCCATCAGCGCATAAAGCGTGCCAAACGTCACCACCAGCCAGAATAACTGGCTGGGGAAAGTTTCCACCGCGAATTGCGGCGGCCCCGAGGATTTTTTTTCTTCGCTTTTTTCTTCGGTGGCTTTCGTCGTAACCTTGGCGGCATTTTTTTCAGCCGTCGTCACTTGAACCGGCGCGGCCATTGCCGCACCAGCCAGAAACACCGCTACTAAAAATGCCGACAGGAAACGCATCAACAGATCCGATTAACCAAACAAGATAACCATCGCCGCACCGAAGGTGAACAGGCCGATGGCTTCGGTAAATGCGGTCAAAAGAATACCCGCCTGGGTGATTTTATCGGATGCGCCGGGATTGCGCGAAATGGATTGCGTCAGGCTTGATCCGATCATGCCCAGGCCGATGCCCACGCCCGTCAGGGGGAAAAGTGCGATGGCGGCAGCCAGCAGTTTCATTACAGGTAATTCCATGGTTTCCTCGTTTTGGTTGGTTTGGTTGGTTTGGTTGAATTAATGCTCTTCGTGCGGGTGCAGATAAATCGCATCGCGCAGGTAAATGCAAGTGAAAAGCGTGAAAATGTAAGCCTGGAGCAGCGCCACAAAAAACTCAAAGGCCGTCACGGCGAATTTAATCGCGAAAGGCACAATGGCCGCGAGTGACGCAATGCCGCCCATGGAAACAAGCATGATACAAAATCCGGCGAAGATTTTCAAAACCATGTGTCCCGCCATCATGTTCAAAAACAGTCGCATCGCGAGAGAGAAGGGCCGCGCCAGAAACGAAATCACCTCAACCGGAATTAAAATCGGCATGACGAAAATCGGCACGCCCGCGGGCGCAAAGAGTGAAAAGAATTTGAACCCGTGTTTTATCAAACCCACCAAAATCACCGTCAAAATCACAAAAATCGCCAGCGCACCGGTGACGATAATATGACTGGTATAGGCGAATGAAAACGGCATCATGCCCAGGAAATTCCCCATAAACACAAACAGGAAAATCGTGAAAATCAGCGGGAAAAATTTCAATGCCTCATCGCCGCCGTTTTCGCGCACAATGCCTGTCAGCGCCTCATAAACCATTTCCGCAAAACCTTGGAGGCGGCCGGGAACCAATGCGGCGCGGCGGCCGGCGAAAATCAAAAACCCGGCCGACAGCACGACGCCCAGCACCATCAGCAAGGACGAATTCGTGAACATAATATTCATCCCGCCCAGATGCAGCGGCGCGATGGGTTCAATCCGGAACTGGGCAAGCGGTTGGATGGCCATTTAAGGTCGTATTTCCTGTCTGAATTACCGGTTATTGCTACTTGTTTGGGCTGAGCAATTTTCCGGCAAACGTATAGAAATTTCTGAAGCCCGCCGCAAGTCCAAAAATCAGGAAAACAATTAAAAACCACGGTTTTGTGCCCAGCCAGCGGTCAAGGAAATAACCCATCGCCCCGCCCACCAGGACGGAGGCAAAGAGGTCAATCGCCAAGCGCATGGCATCGCCCATATTGGTGCCGGACGGATTGGCATCGGGCGCCGACGGCGCGGCGGGATTCAGCGCCTCCGCCTCATGATCGGCTTTATCAAGTTTGCTTTTCAGGTCGTCCAGATCGTCTGTCATGCCGTTCTTTTAGACATTCGCGGGAATAAATCCAATAGGTTTTTGCGCTCAAGCAGCGAAGCGGTAGCGCAAATAATATTTCAGGCTCCGGCTGCATCAGCATGTGATGCAGGACTTCCCAGATATCCTTTACTTCATCGCCGAGCCGCGCTTCGATGCGGTTCATGCGGTCGTTCAGTTCTGCGTAACTGATATCGGCGCGGCGCAAGCGGATGAATTCACGCACGATATGAATGCTGAGCGCCACCGCTTTGGGCGAACGCAACAGTCCAGCCACCATGGTGACGCCATGTTCGGTAAAAACATAAGGCAATGTGCGGCGGCCGCCGTAATTATCGGATTTTGAAGTATTTTTCCTTTTAGAATCAATAGGTTGAAAACTTGATATCGCAAATTGCGATATCAAGTTTGCCCATTCCTTCTGCGTCAATTGAAAACAAAAATCCTCTGGAAACCGTTCAATATTTCGCTTTACCGTTTCATTCAGGCGGAAAGTCGTGGTTTCATAACAGGCGGCCAGATCGCTATCCACAATCACCTGCATCCCGCGCACCTCAAAAATACGCGGGAACCCGGCGGCTTTATCCGGCTTTAGGGCGCGTGCCGTTTGGCTGGAGGGCAGAATCATTTCATGCTTCACAAAGAATTACATATATTATTGTAATAATTCTGTCGAGATGCGATGCGGCACAATGGTAATTATATGTTATATATGGAGCTATTTTTGGAATCTTATTCTGTGGGATTGGGGGTCTATAGGGTTGTTTGTCATTTTTTGTCAAAGCTCTCTGACTTCTGATCGGGTTTAACACATGCACCCTCAAAATTTACAAAGAATAGGGGAAAAGGCCAACGGCGCTCAAGTAGCGAAGCGATAGCGCCAAAAAAATGGCAGTGACGGGCGCCACATTTTAGCTTACAAGTCTTACATTTCCTAGTTTTTCTTTGGATCTGTTTTTCTTGTACCCCGGCTTGTACCCCCGCCTCTTTTTCCGAAATTTGGGATTCAAACCTGCAACCTGAACTCCAAACTTCTCAAAAAGAAGGTCCCCCAACATAGCGAAATAAATCACTCAAAACAAGATGGCTTATCGCTCAATCGTAAGCTTAAGCTCCCGCGCTCGGCTGGGGGTTGGGTGCAGCACTTTCTCATTCGTCACGGTGATCTCGTTGCCAACCCGGGTCTGCCGTGCGCGCGCTACGGCGATGGCAGTTTTGGCAACCGGCAAAACCAACATTTCCGTTGGGGATTGCAGGAGGATGAGGCGACTATCTTTGACCTCGCGTGTCCCTGCATAGACGTATCTTCCGGCATCGGTTTTTTCATTAAACATCCGGTGCGGCAAAACATCCTTGAGGCCTTGTTGGTGTTTTTCATTGCGCTCTGCAATGTATTTTTCTGCCGCGCGCACCGGCGTGTTTTCCCTATGGCGGGCAGTTATAGTTTCATCAACCAAGGCTTGCCGCTGACGTTCCAATTCAGGGTTGGCAAAACTGACTTGGATAATACTATTGGCAGCAATATTCACCATGGCGGATTTAAACTTTTCCGTACCTTGAACGGCAAGTTCTCGTCCAAAGCGTTTGACCGCAAGTTCTAATACGGCTTTTAAAGCCTTATCACTCAGATTATCCGCCATACGAAGAGATTTGCCATCATCCCGCACAATCCCATCGGCAACCTGATAATGGATGGTGCCGCGCTTGGTGACGGTATCAATCTTGACGGTCTTAATGGTATCGCGATTATCATTACCGGGGACAATGCTCGTTACAACGTTGCCGTGTTTGCTTTGGCTCTCGTACCGGTGCCGCAATACTTCCAATGCCTCAGTATTACCTGCCTTGGCTTGGGCTTTCAGCCAGTCATGCCAGATCATGCGGTTGGTTTTGTTGTTTGCAGCAAAGGTTTTGCATTCCGCAATATAGGCTTCATTAATCTTTTTAATTTCTTTTAACAGCCCTTGAGAAACTTGATGATACAATATCTTTTTGGAGATTTTCCCCTCTAACAACTTAATCGCCGCGCGTTTGATGCGCGCACCGGCTTTGGCGGCTTTAATCAAGCGGTCTTTACGCGCTTTAGCCTGTTCAAGCTGCGAAGATTTTTCTTGTCCTTTTTTCTGTGGCTCCTGTTTTTGGCGTTCCTGCTGATACTGCTGCCATAAACTGCTGGTATCAATCTTTGACGCCATGGGCTGGATTTTATATCCGCCAGTTCCTTGCCCTTGGGATTTGCCTTGCGATTTGCTTTTTACCTTGGCGACCTGGAAAACCCCCAGTTTTTCTTCCAGGGATTTTTTTGACAATTGCCGGTGAATGGAACTGGCCTTCGCGCCAATGGTGCCATTGGTAATGACCAGGCCATTGCCGCGCGGCAGGATTTGCAAACCGTTATCGGCCAACACCTGATGCAGAGCCTCCCAGGATTTGGCTTCAAGCAATTCTGGCAGGCAACCGCGTTTCACCCAACCGATTAAGGATTCAAGCCCTGCGGCCTTTTCCATATCCTGCGCCCGCGCTGCGCCCTGCGTTATGCGCGGGATGTGGTTATCGCGCGCGAGGTTAAATTCAATTTCGAGTTGTTCAGCGGTTTCGCCCAATTTCCGTTTGTCATAATAGGGTTCAATGGCTTTGAAATTCTGGGGATGGATTTTATTGATGGCGATATGCAAATGCATATGGTCGGTGTCGTAATGGATGGCGCTAATGCGTTGATGTTCGCTGTAACCGATGGCGGCAATCAGCCGGTCTTCTATTATCCGCAAAACTTCCGGGGCCGGGCGGTCGCCCTCACGGAATGACACCAATAAATGATAGGTCTTGTCCATGGTGGTGCGCTTATTGAGGGCTTGCACCCCCTCGATTTCCATGGCGGCCAGTTCGATGGTATCCGCACCGCAGTTGGTGAGGCGGATTTCTCCGACGCGTTCGTGTTTGCCCTGGGCGCTTGAGATGTACTGCGCCAGCCGCGTGAAGCTACTGGCGTTAACATTTTTCATGGGGAGGCGTTTGGCGATCATGGCAAGAGCTCCATGGTTACAGTTTCCTTGCCACCGCAAGCAGCACGTCCTTGGCCGTGTCAATGTCGGACAGAAGGCGGTGAATAAACGAAACGGTCTGGTCTCTGCCCGACAATTGCAAGCGCTTATCATCGGTCAAAAACATTTTGAGCAAACCGCCCAACCGTCCCAAATCACCACTGGCTTTGGCCAGTTCGATCATGGCCTGGGCATCCAAGGTACTTTTGGGCTGATAGCCGGTGCCGAGGTTTCTGAGGTAGGTGGAGGCGCTGAGGCGGCACTGTTTGGCCAGGGCTTCAATTTTTGCTTTTTCTTCGGGCAGGCAATGGACCCGGATCGAAGGGCTGTGTTTGCGGGTGGCTTTTACTTCAGTGGATTTTTGCGCCATTGATCCCTCCGATGTTATTCATTACAATAACAACATAACGCAGGCGGTAGCCGGTCACCCCGAAGGGCAGGACGTTGAGCCGCAGGCGAATAAGATAGTGAGGTGTGCACACCTCACACATCCTGCCCACCACTTTATCATATATTGTAGGGTGATTGAATTGGAAATTGCGGTATATCGGCAGGATAACGCCAGGAAAAAAGATCGCACGGCTTTATCTCATTGAAAACATTGGATTGCTCAGGGATATTCTCAATATCCTGTCATCGATATCCTGTTGAATATCCTCAAAATATACCATAATATCCTCCCATATCGCGGGTTAGTTGTTATCCTTATGCGGGGTGAACATGGCCAAGACTTTATTGGAAAGTATGATTGCAGAGAGCGAAGAACGTGCTGTGCCTGCGAAGGGTAAAACAGCGGCGTTTATTTCTTCCCACCGCGCCGAGATCGAAGAAATCCTCGCTCAGGGTCACGATATCAAAACCATCTGGCAGAACCTCAGCAAGGATGGGAGCATTGATTGCAACTATGCTTATTTTTGGAAAATGATGCGGAAACACTTTCCGGGTCATTTTACCCCGAAGGTTAAATTGCCGGAGGCAAAACCGGTGGTTATAAAAACGCCGCCGATGATGGCGGCACCAAAACCTGACGCTGCGGCGCTGGATTACAATCAAACATCGTCACCCATTAATAGTGCGGCTATCGCCGCCGATCCCGCCAAACCGGTGGCTACCGGACCCGCCACCTTTGAGCTGGGCAACGGCTGGGAAAACAGGACCTTCACCACCCATTCAACCTCCGAGAGCGCCAACATGAAGCATGAGCAGAACATGGCCACGTTTACTCCCACCAAGGATGACCCCTTGATGGTGCTTTCCATGATGAAGCGGCATTTACTCGAAGCCTTCAACGAAACTTTGGAAAAGAATCTAAGTTCGTTCCTGAACGAAATAGAGGCCGCATCCAAAAAGTCAGCCGAAAATAACAAAGCCCGAACACAAGAGTTTATGCAGGCTGCGCTGGAGACCAGCAAAAGACAGGTTGAAGAGGTGCTACAAAAAGGGACAAACAGTCTGCCGAATACGGTAAAGGAAACCTTACGCAAGGAAATTATCGAACAAGTTGGCACACTGTTGTATAACGTGGATAAGATGGTGAAGATTGTTATTTGGACCGCTGTAGCGCTACTATGCGTGGCCGTTGCAGCATTTTGGTTTGCGTTTCATCCTCGGTGAGGGATGATTGTAAGTGGGGCTAAAATTTAGCACCTTCTGGCTTTGGGCCACCACTTATGAATATTGCGTATGCAACCTGAGTCCCTTCAACGTCCTTACTGCCACGCGATTTATTCAACATGTTGCTTTGCCTCTAAGGCATTAATCCTTGAAATATAAACATCCTTTAAACACATTATAAGAGATTGAGTTTCTTGCTCGGAGAGAGCTGGTTGCAACGGAATGGTACAGGTTTTTATTCTGTTTTTCAAAAATTCTCTCTGTTCATCTCTCAGCATTTCTTTCCTGCTAATATCATTAGAAGCAGCCATCAGCATTTGGTAGTATAATTGCCCAACGTGGCCATCAAGCGCGGAAAGCTCCTTATCAGCGCATATTAAAAGCTCCAAAGTTGATTTGGCATTCTGGCAATCAAAGCTTGCTGTGCCTGGGGGATTTGAAGATAATGAGGGTGCTGTTGAGGCATTTGATATCCGCCTCCCGCTAATAACCTTGATAGCATTACTTTCTGTATAATTTTGCGTAAAATTTCCAGTACTTAACTTTCCTGTAAGTTCAATAATTTCTCCCTCAGGTGGCTTTGAGCCAATGACTTGAAACCGTGAAACCTGGGAATCCTGGGCGCCAGGAGAGCTAATACATACTGGAATCGTAGTGGTTAAAACCCAGGCGACTGTTATAGAGCCATCTGCTAATGTGAAAGATCGGGGTGAAGCGGTGCCTTGCATAATAATAGTATCACCATCACCATAGCAGCGACTTGAAACGATAGAAGCGTTTGAATTCTTACCTGTGTCATCAATGGGTTGTGATTCTGCAGAAGAATTAGATTCATATGATTGTTGTAATGACCCGCCACTAGTGGAAACATTATTATTGATAGGCTCATTTGTCGTAATGGGTTGGGATTGTGCCATGCTGACTTGCGATATATTTGCATCATATACAGGATGATGATTTATGGTTCTCACATAAGTGAGATCGCCCACAATTAAAACCCAACAAATAATGTTCTTTAAATTTTGGGACATCCCATAATTTGTATTATACAAAGAACTGGTAGTGCTTTCTAGTTTTTGAAATTGTGGCTGCAATTGTGTTTCTGCAAACGCCTCATTTGCTATTAGTCCTGCAATGGCGATGTTAAATCCTAACACTATTCCACACTTAGAAAATGAAATGATTTCATTTAATCCATTAGTGCTTTGAAAATGAGATTCCTCATAAAGGGCTATAGGTAGTCGCCGGTTATCCCTAAAACGCTTATCCGGCCCGCCATTTTTATTTACATAGTGCCATGTATAGTCAACAATTTTTGCATCACTTGGCACTGTCCCGGATTCAACAAATCTACTTTGATTAAGGGCAATTTTTAGGTCACGATAATTTACGGCTCCCACAGTGTTCTCTTGGAAGATTAATAGCCGATCAGGGAAGAAATAAAGTGTTTTTTTGCCAGCGGGAATCGCAGGCACATTAATATTTGTTTTAACAAAGGAAGGTTGACCGAAAGCAAGACGGATTAAGTTACGCTTAACTAACGCATTTGCGCCAGCATGATATTTCCGGTCCTTAATGCTGGCCTGCGCCTCAGTATGCCATATACCTCTACAATTCGCCATTAATTGGAAAGCATTATGCAGCTTCTGAAATATTGCTTCTTGCTCTGGCTCAAAATCATAGAACATCACAACACTTTTACGTTGTTCGTCATAGTAATAGACAGCGATGGTCACGATTATACCTGCAATTGCTGTCCAGGGCAAAAAATCGCTATTTCCTAACAAGGCAGCTGCGGTAGTCAGAGCAGCTATAAATGGCCAAAAGCGGATTAATTTTTGTTTTTGGTTCAATTCTTCTAACAAAGACTCCGAAGATGCATCCACCATTTGCAGCACATCACCACTCTCAATATTTTGAAAAGGACCATGTGTTGCATCGGGGATAGGCAGTAAAGAGGTTATCGGTTCCTGTTGAAGTGCTGGTGCGGATCGTGAAATTGATTTGCTAGACGGTAACGAGGTACGATAATAAAATCCATTACGGCCTGCATGGATGTAATTACCTCGTGGGCCGCTGCCAATACGAAATCCTTTAATACCAATTGAGGTGCCGATACCCGATTTTGACAGATTTAATCTGACCGGCCCCAGACGAATGCTTTTACGGATATAAAACCCCATGAAGTCAAAGTAATATTTTATAAGCACCTTAATGGCAACTAGAATATATGACCCACTCTTGTGAGACTAAGCTCAGAATACCTTGCATTTAGACCAACATCACATAAAACAGTTCTTGTAGAAACCCTGTCCCTAGCGAACCCAACATGATGAACTCCGGCCTTGATGCGATTCTAGATTTCTTGAACCTTCTTGCAAATGAAGATGTGCGCGGCTGGATAGCCTTTATCGTGACTCTTTTTATAATCAGTGTAACTGTTGGCATAGCAATTTTTTATATTAAGAGATTTAATGGCTTTAATGAAGAAATTTTAAACAGCATAAATAAAATCCAGAACTATAATAGAGAAAGCTTTTTTAGGGCTATCGCGCAAAATTCTAATGAAATCGAAAACCTTAAAAAGGAAAATTTATTGGGTCACGCTTGGAGCGAATACATTGAAACATTAGATTGTGATATTGAAAAACAAGTTGCACGTTCGCCCATTACTGCAGACCATTTTTTTGATCCTCCAATTATTCTTGCAAAGCATAACAATACAAAGCTTATGATTGCTTGGCCTGGGACCATAATTTTACTTGGCTTGTTTTTAACATTTCTAGGACTTGTGGCCGCTATTCACAAAGCTGCTGCCATTGGTGGAAATGTTGAGGCAACCAAAGAACTCCTAACGATTGCTAGTATTAAATTTATTTCTTCATTAGTTGCAATTCTGTGCAGTATTTCACTTGATATTCTTTTGAAGAGAGTTTGGCATAAAACAACGAAATTATTTTCTAATATCGTGGATAAACTTGCAACACTAACTGAAGTGGTGACGGCTGAGCGTATTTTAAATGATCATTTAATGAAACTGGTTAGTTTGCAGAGTGAAAACAATGCTGCTGTTTATAATCTGGCAGATAATATGGCCATCAAATTTGATGAGTTATTAAGGGAAAATCTACGCAATAGCCTCAATGCTGCATTTATGCCTGCGATAGAAAAATTGGAGCAGATTGGCAGCAAAATTGGCAGTGTTAATGGCGATGCCATGAAAGATATGAGTTCATCTTTTCATAGCTTGTTGGAAGATCGCACTAAGGGCGCATTGGATGGCTTTGTTACAGAATTTAATGGCCTTAAAAATGATTTTGCTGGCTTGTCATCCGGCATAGGCAAGCTTGCTGAACAGCTAAATAATGGCAGCAGCGCAATTGGCAGTGAATTAAGCCGTTCTGCTGGCTCAATAGGCGATGCTGCAGGGCAAATGCAAAGCACCGCGCAAGCATTGCTAAATCAAGTTGGGCAACAGGCAACAAATTTAGAAGCAATCACGCAAAATCTACAAAAAACATTGGGCAATACTGTTGATCAAGTCGGCAGTGAAATGGCTAGCCAATTCAGATCCATCTTAAATCAGATCAATGAAGGCACTACGGGTATATTCTCGCAAGTTGATACGCAAACAAGTAGCGTGATGAAATTATCATCACAGTTACATGATCTGGTGGATAAAATGCCTGCCATCACTCGTGGCTTTGTAGATGCAGCGCAACCATTACAGGCAATCACAGACAAGTTTGGCGAATTAATTTTAGCTTTAAATTATGCTCTTACTGAATCTAAGCAGACTTCTAGTGCAATAATTACAAGCGGCCAGCAATTGACACAGGCCGCACAGCAATTTGAATCTGCATGGAAGCAGCATCAAGATCGCTTTGGCGAAGTGGATACACAGCTTGCAAACGCCCATGCTGTAATGCTGAAAGGCTTAGAAAGTTTTCAGGAAAAAGTGCGCGATTGGTCAAATAATATCAATCAGCCCATTAGTAGCTTAACAGATTTAATGAAGACAGTCGGCGGCAATGTGCAGGACATGCGCGATTTATATGAAGAATTTAATGAGAGCGCCAAAGCGGTTTCTACGAGATAAATATGCGAAAAAAACATCATCACCTATTAGAAGATGAAGGCGAAAGTTATTTTGCATCTTTTACAGATTTACTTGTTGGCATTATTTTTATTTTCATTATTCTGCTCACGCAATCAGCAGAGCAATTCAAAGCAAAAACAGATAGCGATTTAGCAGCGCAAGAAGCGCGATCAGCAGTATTAAACGCCATAGTTAATGATTTGAAGGCACAATCCATTCGTATTGAATTTGATATCAAAAATGGGATTATTCGATTACCAGAAGGCGTAGTATTTGATGTCGGCCAAAGTGATCTGGCAGAAGATAAAAAGCCTAAAGTACATAAAATCTTTGAGACAATAGGAAATTATTTGCCATGTTTAACCGATAGCACAAAAAACAATGACTTTTGTACAAAAAAATTTCCATTTTATGCCAAACCATATAAAGATCGCCCCAGGCTAAATACTTTACTTATTGAAGGCCATACTGATAAACAAAAGTATGCAAATGATGCATATGGCAATTGGAAGCTTTCAGTAAATCGTGCTGTTAATGTGTATCAATTCTTTTGGGAGAATTTCCCAGATATCAGAGATCTAACTAACCAAGATAAACAAAACCTTATTTCTGTTAGCGGCTATGGCGATACACGTCCGTTACCTGATGAAAATGCAGATTTATTAGATAATCCAAAAGATCGCAGAATTGATCTTAGATTTGTTATGGAAACATCTGAACCGGAGCCTGTTAAAGAAATTAAGCAAGACACGGAGTTGCAGCATGCTGCTCCGTAACTCTGTAGCACTAGCATCACAAATCACTACTAAATTTGAAAATGCCGAATTGTTCGTGGACGAAAAACTTAATCGCGAAATTACTTTGGCCATATCACAAATATATAATGCCAGCAGCGGTTACTATGATAGAGATACAATTGCAGAGTTTTCTCAAGCGATTTTGGATGAAAATTTAGAAAATGTTTTTGAGAAGGGCCGCACCTGGCAAAGGCTAATACCTGGCATTTATGCTGAAAGTAAGATTTTAAATTCATCCCTATTTGCGTATAGCAAATTTGTTGAATTATTCCTGCAGCGAGTGATAGAAAATCCGCGCCGCAGAATTTTAAAAAGTTTAATTTATGTTTATTTTAACTTTTTTCCATATGCCGATGGCGCAAAATCAAATTCACGGCCTAATTTCGATCAATTGTGTATAGCCATAAAGCAACTTGCGGCGCAGTTAAGTGATGAGACACTCAACGTTTATAAAAATGCTATCAAAAACTATAATTTATTTGATCAGGGGTGCGAGTTAAACGCCACGGCAGAGGCACTAATAATTTCAGGCGGAAAAAATTTAGATGCACAAATTATAGCGAAAGAATTAGGTGCTTCAATTGAAAGCCCCCCAACAGATTTTATTAAAGGCCTTTTTGAAAGTTTATGTATTCAAGTAAGCAGTTTTTCTGCTGATTCTTTAGGGCTGGCACAGTCGCTTTTAAATATTTACCAAACCTTGTGGCCAGCCGGTGCCAGTGGTTGCAGCTTTCAGATTAATAAGTCCCTGTTAAAATCTTCAATAAAAACTTTTCGCGATAGTCAAGGTAAAGCAAAGCCTGATGCTATAGAAAATTTTATCCAAAAAATTATTCAGATTTTTGGTGATCCTAGATTGAAAGGTGCAAATGATGTTTGGCTTGACTGCCATGATGAAGCACTGACCATTAAGCGTTATTTATCGCGGCAATCACTTGAAGACTTTTTTAAGATCATTCAGGAAACGGCAAAAGATGAGCACTGGCGTGAACGCCAAAAGTTTTGGCAAACTTACCATGATAAAGATTTAATAGATGAAGTTTGGGTAATTTTAGGGGCAGAAGCCAAGGCGGTTGCTGATAATTTCTTTAACAGAGAATTTAATGCGGCAGTATTGAGCCAGGCACAACCCAACCAATCCGTATTGTTAATGCGCTTTAGAAGTCGGGCATACGAATTAACAGTGGCCGAATGGAGTCATGATGGGGCATGCCATATCTGGCAAGATTCGGACACGGATGCGCCAAAACTATATGAAATGCGCTATAAGGCCACCGAATTGCGGCAGGCGCGACATCAGGAAAAATGGATTGCACACATGGGGCCTCCTAGCCTTTGGCAGCATAAAATTGCTACAAAGCTAAAAGAGCTTGGCAGCATCGCAATATCCAATGAGGTGGCAGAAAATCATCAGGCGCAGCAGCAAGTTAGGCAGCAGAAACCCACATATTCACGCTTCCGAGGTAGAAGATGACGATAACGCCCAAAATCTTAGAAGATGGCATTTATTATGATTTTAGCATTGATCAGCCTTTGCAGGATGGTGTTACACAAGAAACACATGGCGTTTTGCTCTATTATTATCAACAAAGCCCATCTTTTGTCCGTACAGAAAATGCAGCAACAATTCTTTCACATGAATGTGCTGCATCACTAACAGATGAAGAAGCGGCCTTTGTCGGGCTGCCTCCGCATGCAAATCTTGTTCTGGCAATAAATGCACAAGGCGCGATTACTGCAGCAAACAGTAATTTTAAATGGACATGGTATAAACCACAAAGCAATGCCCCACTGTTAATTGATGCAGAGATCGGTAGCTTTTTACAATTTGGCGCACGTTATTTGCGGCTTAATTCGCATTTGTACAAAATTCTTTTAACATTGCATAAGGCCAAATTAGATTTATCCAAACCAAATTTAACACCTGCAGAAAAACTTCAAATTTGGGGCGCTGTTAAATCCGTAATTAGCAGCAACCAAGGCGAAGAATCTGTTTCTAGCTCTGTTAAAGAAGATAATTACTTGGGCAGGTTAATTGTCTCCACTGCAGATTCATTCACTATTGACCCAACCGGCGATCATTTATTTTTTACACCGCGACTTAAGGCAATTGCACCCAGCCAAACTGACTTATTAACAGAAGAAGTGCAGCGCTTTGATGTTTTGACCTCTGCCAATCATAAACTTTTCATGCAGTCATTTGCGCAAACGCCAATGGTATTGGATTGCTATGCATTGGGTAATCAAGGGCATTATATTTTTATTTCGCCTAAGTTGAAGCGTGTATTGCAAGTTGTCAAAAAATATCAGGCCGCAAGCAGCGAAAGTGAAAAAATTAATTTCTTAAAAAATCCGCGTTTATATTTTAGTGAAGAAATCGGTGATATTTTAGACGATGAAGAATTGACGGTAATTTACTCTGAAAGAATTACTGGCATAGGTGAGCGCCCGCCAATTGTTGTTCCTTGGATGAAGTTGCCATCTACAGATTGGTTGGGGCGCGATGCAGGCGAAGTTGCAAAAGAAATTTTTGGCCTACGCATAAATGATACTGTAGTTGAGCTGGATCGGACCAAACTTGATAAGTTGACAAGACAAGTTGATGAAGCAATACAAAGTGGCGAAACAAATATTATTATTGATGATATTCCTGTTTCTGTATCGCAAATGCTGCAAGATGATTTGCGAGGCCTTAAAAATAAATTACGCTTAACGACAGAGGAGCAGCGCGGGTTAAGAGATAGTGCAGAACAAGAAAGTTATACGCCGCCACCACCGCAACCCACAGATCAGGATATTCACACAAAGCGCGTTCTTTTAGTGAAAAGCAATTTTGATGGATCAGAATTTGAAAGGGTTTATCAATCGCGCCTTAAAAATTTCAAAATTGATGTCCCAAATTCGGTACGCACACAGCTTAAAGAACATCAACTAAAAGGCTTTAAATGGCTATGTGAAAATTATTGTGTTGGCGCGCCAGGGGCGCTTTTGGCCGATGATATGGGCTTAGGAAAGACATTACAGGTATTATCTTTTCTTGCTTGGCTTTCAGATTTGCGCGCTCAAAATATTATCGGCTCAAATCTATGCTTAATTGTTGCTCCAACATCTTTGTTAGGTAACTGGCACAAAGAAATTGAAAGGCATCTTGATGCAGGCACTATTCGCAACACATTAAATCTATACGGCAAAGAGGTTAGAAAATTTTCAAAGAAAATTAACGGAACATACAGACTAGATGTTACAGAATTGCGCAACAAAAATTTAATCCTTACTACATACGAAACTTTAAGAAATTATCAAATTGATTTGGCTTCGTTGCCAATTGATATTTTGGTTTTTGATGAAGCGCAAAAAATAAAACACCCGACAAGTGAAGTTACTTGGGCTGCAAAAACGCTTAATGCTGACTTCTGTGTTTGCATGACTGGAACGCCAATTGAAAACCGCTTGGCTGATCTTTGGTGTATTATGGATACCGCGCAGCCGGCGGCCTTGGGTGATTTAAAAGCATTTAGTAAAAAATATGAAAGCAGTGTTAATTTTGAAGATGAAGCTGTGCGACAAGCAAACAGAGAGTTGAAAGCTTTTCTGCAAGTTGAAAATCCACCAAATCCTGCAATTATGCTGCGGCGCATGAAAAGTGATGGGTTGATTGATTTACCGCCTAAAAAAGAGATTTTAAGGCCAGCGATAATGCCCCAAGGCCAGGCGGCAATGTATTCGCAATATGTTGAAAAGGCTAAAAGTGATGGGCCTACAGATACTAATGCTGAAAAGGCCAAAGGAATTATGCTAGAGGTGCTTCATCATCTTAAGCGCATTAGCCTGCACCCCGAGCAAATATCAGCAGGGATAAACGATAAATTTATTATGGAATCGGCCCGCTTGTCTGAAACCATGAGAATTCTTGATGAAATTCAAAGCAGGCAAGAGAAGGTATTAATTTTTGTGCGTGATGAATCGTACCATAAGTTTTTTACCCAATATCTTGCTAAGCGGTATTCTTTACCTTTTGTTGCTAATATTAATGGCAAAACAGAACCTACCAGACGGCAGAAAATTGTTGATGGATTTGAAGACAGCAAATTTCCATTTAATATTTTTGTTTTATCCCCCAACGCAGCAGGTGTTGGGTTAACCATTACATCTGCAAATAATGTAATTCACCTTGAGCGTTGGTGGAATCCCGCTGTGGAAGATCAGGCAACTGATCGCGTATATCGCATGGGGCAAACTAAAGAAGTGAAAGTTTATTATCCATTTAGCGTACATCCAGAATTTAATGACCAATCTTTTGATTTGAAATTAAATAGTTTGATTGATCGCAAGCGAAGATTAAGCAGAGAAGTTTTAATTCCACCAGTTACTGTCAATGATCTTACTGATATGTATTCAATTATAAGAAGTACAACAGAAATTTTACCGCAGGCTGCTGCTTTTGATTGGGATATAATTGATAGATGTCATGGGCATGGATTTGAGGATTGGATTGCTGATACATTAACACAGGCTGGAATTTATGCACAACGAACAAGTTTTAGTCATGAAAATGGAGCGGATATTTTATTAATGTCAAAAGAGCAAAAGCCTGTTGGCATCATCCAATGCAAACATAAAATTGATCATGAAAAGCCTTTAGATAGATCGGGAATTGATGACTTATTGCGGGCCTCTCCTCATTATGAGGTAAAAGATTATCGCAAGTTAATTTTAATTTCTAATGCTGCCCAACTTGCACCTGCCGCTGTTAAATTTGCAGCACAATTAAAAATGCCGATTATTCTTAGACAACAATTGCCGAACTTAGTCGAAATTATATCCCAAATTATATCATAAAAAGATACTGATTACTGTTTACGCGGGATATCTATCGCTTGAGATTTAACATTTTGCTGGTTCTGTATTTGCTATCGTGGCTCTTTTTCCTCTTGCTGGCCGCATTACGTCCTCAGTTATGAGACGCTGAAACCACCACCGTGCCAGTCAAGCAGAAAATCGGCTCCCCCTGAAGGTCACCCCCAATTTTCAGTTTGACAGGAGCGCAATGCTCACGGTTTCGGCGGTTTCCAAGGCGCTTGCTCATAAGGACGCGATCATGCGGCCTTTGTTTTAAGAGGAAGAGCCATGACGACAGCAACACAAAACACACTGATCCCAATGGATGATCTTACCATCCTGCGTATCCGCAGCGTGATCTCACGCACCGGACTGAGCCGCAGTATGATTTACAATATGATCGCCAAAGGAGAATTTCCACATCCCATCAGCTTGGGTCAACGTTCAGTCGGTTGGATAAAATCCGAAGTCGTTGCGTGGGTTATAAACCGTATGGAAAGCAGTCGAATTAATCGTTAATTGAATTTCTGACTTAACCCTGTGGCGTCGGCAACAACTGGCGACACAGGGCATTTACGTTCCCAATGCCTTTGCTTTGGTTTTGAGGCGGCGATAGTATATGAATGAGCTTGTTAAGCTCGCGCAGCTGCAAAAATTCTCATCGCTGCATCGCGGACTATAGCGACAACAGTATCAAGTGAAAGTTTGCCACCCACTGCCCGTTCCAGAAATGCTTTCCATTGAGTTTGTTTTCGTGGGTCATTGATGAATGCATCGCTCAGTCCAACTGGAACTTCGAGAGGAATTGGTTGCTCTCTACGGGCGAATGTGTGTTTGACCGCGAGTGCTAGAACATCAGGATCATCCTTAAATGTTGTAAAAATAAACCAGAGATCAAAAAAATCTTTCATCCGGCTATTATCCATACCGAGTTCTATAATTGCTTCAAGCTTTTCTGCCACAACCGTTTCTCTTGGGTAAGCCAACACCTGCGGCATGGCCATACCCAGCAACGTTGGATATGCCATGTCGGTTGGAGCCGGAGTTACGGCATCGCCGGTGCCAATGTCAATTTGGATGGGAATTCTGGCGGAACCGAGCCGTGCCACAAACCTGACCCGCTTACCGCCATAGCGGGCCTCCTCACGAATTTCTTTAATCGATAGGCCCGTAAGATCAAAATATAGCCCATCTTCTGCAACGACAGTATTGCAGATTGCTACAACCTTTTTATGAATAGCGTTCGAGCCTATATCGCCCTCAGCAAGAAGATCTAAATCTTTGGTTGCGCGATGCGGATTTTGCTCCCAGAGCTGAAACAGCATTGCACCTTTTAGGATAAATTCATTTTTATAGGCTGAACAAGACAGGCGATATAAAAAACGTTCCAAAGCGTATCGCGTCAAAACAAGACCATGGTCTTCATCCCTTTCCTTGACGAGATTAAGCAGTCGCGCATTCACAGATGCGGCCATCCGTTCTGTTGCAGTGGTATTCATCCGCTCAGGGCTTCCATATAAGGCTGCATAATTTTTTCAACACGGTTGATTTTAGCAAAATGCCTGATTTCTTCACGGGTGCATCTCCTGTCGCGAAGAACTTCGCGCAGGGCTTCAAGCGCAACATCAAGCCCAATCTTATTACGAAATTTAAAACAATCGCTGATGGTTTTGGGAATATTATAGATAGGCACGTCAACGCCTTCCAGACGGTGGATTTGAATGCCGGATTCATAACCTGGAGAGCGCATGACGATAATCCTCATAGGGACCGATTTTTTGACCGCAATCCAACTCCCATAGGGCACCGATAGCCATACTTTATGGGGAAGCTGGGTTCCAATTCCATGGAAATTCAGGGCGGTGGCAAGGCAAACGACCCCTTTAGCTTGTGCGCTAACGGCTTCAACAAGACCATGAGATTCAGTGACATCGTAATCTGCAAGATGATAAAGCCCATGCCCGGATTTCACGATACATCCCTCTGAAACAAGCTTAGCAAGATATCGGTGATCCAGCCCCAGCATGACAAGATCACGTGGGCGAATAATGCCTTTCTGGCGTGCCAGGGCTATGATTTGATCTGTTTGATGGCTCATTGTCTCGCTATATCCTATAACAATACTAACATTGTTATAGGATATAGTCAATAAGAATATTTGCATGGCCTCAACCAATAAACGGGCATCATTTGCTCTTATCACCACAAGATAATCCTGCCAGGTAATCCGCCCATCCCTGCATAAGCAGCTTTCGCTCAGATAAATGTTGGGCATGGTTGTAAGATGCGCGAACTTTGTTTCGTTCAGCATGCGCAAGTTGACGCTCGATAACGTCCGACCGATATCCTAATTCATTCAGAATGGTTGATGCGGTAGCACGAAAGCCGTGTCCAGTCGTGCGGCTATGGTAGCCCATACGGTAAAGGGCATAAAGCATTGTATTTTCGCTCATACACTTTGTCGGATTCACGCCTGGAAATACAAAGCGTTTGTTCCGACTAAGCGGGAGCTGCTGTTTAAATACAGCAACGGCTTGCTTGGATAATGGCACAATGTGCGGTTCACGCATTTTCATGCGTTCTGCCGGGATGCGCCATTCTGCTTTCTCCAAATCAATTTCATGCCATGCAGCCCCGCGAAGTTCTGATGTTCTGACGAAAGTTAACAATAAAAGTCTCAATGCGTTTTTAGTTTGTAAATCCCCCTGGTAATTCTCCAGATTCTGCAGGTACTCCGGTAAATCCTTGGCATGCAAATAAGAATGATGTTGTACTTTGATAGGTTTTAATGCGCCCCTAAGATCAGCGGTCAGGTCACGTTCTGCACGACCTGTAGCGATAGCATAGCGAAATATCTGCCCCGTGATTTGTTGCATGCGGTGAGCAAGATCGATTGCTTCGCGTGCTTCGATTTTGCGTAAAACTTTTAAGAGGTCGGCAGCCGTAATTTCATGAATAAGTCGCTGCCCTATGAATGGAAAAATATCCGCTTCCAATCTTCGAGTTACATTGCGGGCATGCTTGGGAGTCCAGCTACCCTTACGGTTTTCATGCCATTCTTTGGCAATATTAATAAATGTGTTCTCAGTATTAATCTGTTCCTGACGTTTTGCCTCACGCTTGATTTCAACGGGATCATGCCCCTCAGCAATTAACTTGCGTGCGGCAGCCCGGCGTTCGCGGGCTGAGGCGAGGGTTATTTCAGGATAGGTGCCAATTGCGAAGGTCTTTTCTTTGCCATTCAAACGATACTTCAGTCGCCAATATTTGCTCCCATTAGGGTGAATTAACAGAAACATACCGTCGCCATCGGTCAATTTGTAGGATTTGTCCTTGGCTTTGGCATTTTGAATGGCGGTGTTGGTCAGGGGCATGGGTTGATCTCACAGGGGGTACAAGGTTGCCATGTGTATTTGTACCCTTATTTCTGCCCCCAAATAGGTCGGATGTCAACGGATGCCCCCGAACCTCCTCGAACGTAAAACCCAACAAAAAAGCCGCATTTCTGCGGCTTTTTGGACTTCTTCGGACGCCATCGAATTGATAAATGGCGCGAGTGACGGGACTCGAACCCGCGACCTCCTGCGTGACAGGCAGGCGCTCTAACCAGCTGAGCTACACCCGCTAACCGGGGGTGGTTATAGGCATCCCCTCTCTTCATTGTCAAACATTATGTCGCATCAGGCGATGACAAAAAACGAATAATGGACTAAAAAGGCGAAATGCTTCCCGCGCAACTCGCCCAGTACCTGCCGATTTTGCTGTTCTTCGCCGTCGCGGCGGCGCTGACGGTGGGATTTTTGGTCGCCAATTACATCCTCGCCCCCGCCAAGCCGGACGCGAACAAAAACGCCGCCTATGAATGCGGCTTTGAAGCCTTTGCCGACGCGCGCATTAAATTCGACGTGCGGTTTTATCTGGTCTCCATTTTGTTCATCATCTTTGATTTGGAAATCGCGTTCCTATTCCCTTGGGCGATTACGCTGGGGAAAATCGGTGTGTTCGGTTTCGTATCTATGCTGATTTTCCTCGCGATCCTGACCATCGGTTTCCTCTACGAATGGAAAAAAGGCGCGCTGGATTGGGAATAACCCAATCTATGAAAAAATTCCTTGACAGTCCCGCCAATTAGGTATATATTCATATTGTGGTTCGGCTGCGCGGCCAGGCGGGGACAATATTTCATTAGCCCTTTGAGACACGCGCGCGGCGACTGACCGCTTCGGATGGGACGCAGGCCTGCATCCCATCCGCTCGACCCCAAAGCCCCGGAGGCTGCAACTGCTATCGATGGATATAGCATTGCAGATATGCGCGTCAGGCGCGCAGGGCCTTCCCACCCCCACTTGCCCTTGATTGCGGCGATGGGGAAATTCGTTGTGCCTGAAATCCATATTGCCGCGCGCGCCGCTTCAGCCTACATTCGGCGCATGAGTAATATCATCCACTCCTCGGGCTGGACCGGCAGCCATGCCCTCACGGTTACCGACGGCCATCAGGCTTTCGCCAAGGCGGCGGGTGAGGAACTGAACGACAAAGGTTTCCTGGTCGCAAGTTTTGATAAACTCGTCGCCTGGGCGCGCACGGGCAGCCTATGGCCGATGACGTTCGGCCTCGCATGCTGTGCGGTTGAGATGATCCACGCCTATATGGCGCGCTATGACCTCGACCGTTTCGGCATCATCCCGCGCCCGACGCCGCGCCAGTCCGATGTGATGATCGTGGCGGGCACGCTGACCAATAAAATGGCGCCCGCCCTGCGCCGCGTTTACGACCAGATGCCCGAACCGCGCTGGGTGATTTCGATGGGTTCCTGCGCCAACGGCGGCGGTTATTACCATTATTCCTATTCCGTCGTGCGCGGCTGCGACCGCATCGTGCCGGTGGATGTTTACGTGCCCGGTTGCCCGCCGACGGCCGAGGCGCTGGTTTACGGCATCATGCTGCTGCAGAAAAAAATCCAGCGCGAAGCAAGCGGTGAGCGCCGCGTGATTGTGCGGGAAACGGCATAATGTCACGAACCAAACATCGCAAATTAAAAACTTTAGACTGTCACCTTCATTCCGCGCCTGATCAGCTAGCGCTTTGCAATGTTAATATTGGGCTTTTGAAACGAATTGTATTTACCGCGCTCGCCGGTTGCTGGCCCGATGATGAAACAGAACAGCAATCCATGATGAATGACTTTTACGATATCGTTGCAAACCCGGCTGCTTTACTGCCCTCGGCCCTGCCGAAAGATGAGATCGAATTTATCAGTCAAAAGGAATGCGAAATCATTATGAAAGATGGCACGGTCATCATGCCGGAAGACGGCATGTGCGCATTCACGCTTATTGCTTTGACTTTTTATGAAGATTCGGCCGCGCGCCTGGCCAAGAAAATGCATGGCTGGCAAAAGCGCAGGGAACGCCTGTCTTTCGCGCTGGCCATCGGATTATGATTTTAAAGGCTTCCGGCGGGATAACGGCGGTTATTGCCATGACATAAATATTCGCAGATAATGCACCCATGATCGAACCTCTCAAACTCCTCGCCGAAGGCCTGTCGCTTGCGCATCCGGAAATGGTGCTGGGGTTTGATTTGACACGCGGGCTTGCCCCGGCGAATGCCGGGGATGAATTATCCATCCATGCCGCGCGGGACCACCTGCTGCCCGTGCTGGAATGGTTGTACAAAAATCCGGATTACCAATTCACGCAATTGCTTTCCATCTGCGGCGCCGATTACCCCAGCGCGGCGGAGCGGTTTCAGGTGGTTTATCACCTGCTGTCCATGAAAAAGAATTTGCGCGTGCGCGTTTACGTCACAACCGACGAGGCCACCGCCGTACCCAGCGCCTGCGGCCTGTTCCCCTGTGCCGGATGGTACGAACGCGAAACCTATGATCTCTACGGCGTCGTTTTCGCAGGCCACACCGACCTGCGCCGCATCCTCACCGATTACGGTTTCGAAGGCCATCCACTGCGCAAGGATTTCCCATTAACCGGCCACGTCGAGCTGCGCTACGACCCCGCCCAAATGCGCGTGGTCTACGAACCCGTCAAACTGACCCAGGACTACCGCCGTTTTGATTTCCTCTCCCCTTGGGAAGGCATGACCGCCGTGCAATTGCCGGGCGATGAAAAGGCGACGAAGCCTGCGGCGTAATGCATGTATGATTTTGAATGGGATTCCGTAAAAGATTTTATCAATCAGCAAAAACACGGCGTGCCTTTCAGGCTCGCGCAGTATACCTTTCTGGATCCTGATAAAATTATTGAATACGATGCCGATCACAGTTCAGGTGAGTAGCGCTATTTCTGTTATGGCGCGGTGGAAGGTGAAATTTTAACCGTGCGTTTTACGTTGCGCCATGATAAGATAAGGATATTCGGCGCCGGATTTTGGCGGAAAGGAAAGGCGATTTATGCGCGGGAAAATCAAAAAAACCGTTAAGTACACGGACGGCCCCAAAATGGCGCGCGGTGCGCGTTTGCCGAAAGACTTTTTGCCCGTCGCCAAAATTCGCCTGAAACAGCCGGACGTCATGGTATCCGTGCCGATTGCGCGTGAGCATTACCGTCTATTGGAACGCCAGGCCAAATCATTGAAAGTACCGCCGGAAAATATCCTGGGTTCTGTATTCGACGTTTATGTGCGCGGCTTGCAGGAATCATGAAAAGCGCTTGCTTGTCCGGCGAAAAAAACTCTCAGCCCACGGCATAAATGCCCCACAAAGAAATCCTCGGCGCGATCGCAGTCGTTCTGTTTGTCATCAGTTATATTTCCTATTTCCGCGGCATCTTTTTGTCCCAGGTGCGGCCGCATTTTTTCACCTGGCTGATCTGGGTGATTTCCGTCACCATTATCCTAGCCGCGCAGATTACCGAAGGCGCGGGGCCGGGCGCATGGACCACGGCGCTATCAGCGGTTTTTTGCGGGATGGTCGCGGTTTACGCCTGGCGGCACGGCGAGAAAAATTTCACGCGCGGCGATTGGATTAGCCTGGCGATTGCGCTGGCGGCCGTGCCGGTCTGGTACGCGACGCGCCAGGCCGCCTATGCCGCCGTAATTTCAACCGGCATTGACGCCATCGCCTATTATCCCACCTTCCGCAAAAGCTACCGCAAACCCGGCGAAGAAAACCTGTTATGTTACGGCGTGGACAGCATACGGCACGGCGTTTCGTTTCTGGCGCTGAACAGCGTTACACTTGCCACGGCCTGTTACCCGATCGTGATCGGCATGACCAATTTGGTTTTTGTCGCCTTCGCCCTCTGGCGCAGGCGGGCGGTTCGCGCGAAAATGGCGGCTGAATCATGATGATGGAATTTTCCCTGAACGCCCTGGCGGCGCTTGTCACCCTGACGGTGCTGGAAATCGTATTGGGGTTTGACAATCTCGTCATCATCGCGATTTTGACGGAGCGGCTGGAGCCCCGGCGGCGTCCGGCGGCGCGGCGGCTGGGCTTGGCGCTGGCGCTGATCACACGCGTGATGCTGCTTTCGATTGCCTTTTTCACCGCGCAACTATCCGCGCCGTTTTATTATCTGGGTGACTTCGGCATTTCCTGGCGTGATATTTTGCTGCTGGCGGGCGGCGTGTTTTTGGTCGCCAAAGGCGGCGGCGAAATCCGCGAAAAGATCAAAGGCGCGGCGGAATATAAATCCCATCACAAGCATTTCGACACCCTGTTTGCCGTCGCGTTGCAAATCGCGGTGATGGATATCGTTTTTTCATTCGATACTGTGATGACGGCAATCGGCCTGGCGAATAATTTATGGGTGATGATCGGCGCGATTGTGATCGCCATGGCGGCGATGGTGCTGGCGGTGAATGTGATCTCCGATTTTATCGCGCGCCATCCGCGCATTAAAATGCTGGCGTTGTGTTATGTCGTGCTGATCGGCGCGGCGCTTATCGGCAAAGCCGTGCATCTGTTAATCCCCGATGAATACCTTTATTCTGCCATCGCCTTTTCCTGTTTCGTCGAGGCCATTCAAATGGCGACAACGCGCCGCAAACACAACCTAACGGCCGAATAGGCCCTCGCCCGCCACCATCACGCCCGCGCCCATGATGAATGAAACGGGCAGCGTCACGCACCAGGTGATGAAAATCCGTTTGAACACTTCGTGATTAAAGCCTGTTTTTTGCGATTGCCCGACGCCGGTAATTGCGCCCGTTGTCGAAAGTGTCGTCGATACCGGCAATTTCAACGCGGTTGCCAAGGCAATCGACAGCGCCGCGCCCGTCTCCGCCGCGAAACCATCCATGGGGCGTAGTTTAGCCAGACGAAATCCCATCGTTCTCGTAATGCGCCACCCACCCGTCCAGGTGCCCAGGGCAATCGTAATATTCGCCAGAAACAAAACCCATAATGGAATATGAAAATCCGCCGCATTCATATAACCGCCCGCAACCAGCGCGGTGGCGATCACGCCGGCGGTTTTTTGCGCGTCATTCGTGCCGTGATTAAAGGACAACGCCGCAGATGACGCCAATTGCGCGTAATTGAAAAACTTGCTCCAGCCGTTTTCGGGTTTCACATGACGGCGCAAGGCCAGCGCCGCGCGGTGTACGCCGAAGGCCAGCACAAAACCAATCACCGGCGCGATGAAAATAAAGGCCAGAACGCGAATCCAGCCCGCCGCGATAAAGACATGCTCAGGATCCAAATCACCGCCCAGTGCCGCATGCGCATAAACCGCACCCGCCAGCGCGCCGATTAACGTATGCGACGATGATGCGGGAATCCCGCGCCACCAGGTAATCAAATTCCACGCAATCCCCGCCAGCAATCCCGCCAACAGCGAGGGTAGCGCGATCACATCCAAATGCATCAATCCCGCGCCGATGGTTTTCGCAACGCCCGTGGAAAAGGTAAAAAACGCGATAAAATTAAACAGCGCCGCCCACAGCACCGCGCGGCGGAAAGACAGCACGCGCGTCGCCACAATCGTCGCGATGGAATTCGAGGCATCGTGAAACCCATTAATAAAATCAAACACCAGCGCCGCGGCGCAGACGATGAGGGTAAGGATTAATGGATCAGCCATAAGAAGGTTTAATCCCCCCAGACATTTGATGAAAGTATTATTTTCCGTGCTCGCCGCCCTATGCCGTGATAAATTGCGGCATGGCCGCAAGACCTAATCCCTATTGGACGGAACACCAAGGCGTCGTTCGCTCAATCGAAGGCGCCCTGTCCGGCCGTGCGCCCGCGGGGAAATGCGGCCACTGCCCGGGCACAAAGGCGTGCTGCGTGATCAAAGGCGTCTTCCGCGTGGCGCGCGATGAAAAGGGAAAGATCGTGCAAAAAAGTCCGCTGGTTGTTTTGCGCCGCGCTTATGGCCTGGCTGAGCGGATTCACCGCGAAACCTCTCTCAGTCAATTTGCCGTGGACCGGAAATTGCTGTCTTTGATGAAAGAATTTCTGGATATCGCCGGGGTCGCATGGCCGCAGTCTTTTACGCAGAATTTGGAAATTTTACAGACCTCCGCCGATCGCAATGAATATCAGCCGGAAACCAGCCATGCTGCCGTTTGCATTAGAAACGAAGTCCATAGCGCGGCATACAAT
>JABDAM010000009.1:48564-49332 GCA_013289145.1 Alphaproteobacteria bacterium
ACATATTGTATGCCGCGCCTGAACTTTAATTTCTAGCTTCTCGCCTCTAGCTTCTCGCCTCCGGCCATTGTAAAATGGCCCCATGACCGCCGCGCTGAAAATCGAGACGCTACCCACCAACACGGGTGAGGAAATCAACCCCTATACGATGAACTTTGGCCCCCAGCACCCGGCCGCGCACGGCGTGCTGCGCCTGGTGATGGAGCTGGACGGCGAAACCGTGCGGCGCTGTGATCCGCATATCGGCCTGTTGCATCGCGGCACGGAAAAACTGATCGAGCATAAAACGTACCTACAGGCCGTGCCCTATTTCGACCGCCTGGATTACGTCGCGCCGATGAACCAGGAACATGCATTCGCGCTGGCAGTGGAAAAGCTACTCAAAATCACCGCGCCGCCGCGCGCCCAGGCGATCCGCGTTTTATATGCGGAAATCGGGCGGACGCTGAATCACTTACTCAACCTCACTACCTACGCGCTGGATGTCGGCGCGATTACGCCGTCACTTTGGGCGTTCGAAGAACGCGAAAAACAAATGCAATTCTACGACCGCGTTTGCGGCGCGCGGTTGCACGCGAATTATTTCCGCCCCGGCGGCGTGGCTTTTGACCTGCCGCCCGGCCTCGCCGAAGATATCGGCACCTATTACGATGGCTTCGGCAAGTTTATTGATGAACTGGAAGGCCTCCTTTCCAACAACCGGATTTTCAAACAGCGCACCGTGGATATCGGCGTGGTTTCCGCGACCGATGCGGTCGCCTGGGGCTT
>JABDAM010000010.1 GCA_013289145.1 Alphaproteobacteria bacterium
CCAAAAATCGCGGCGGCGAGCGCATGCACCGCCGCGCGGTCGGCGAGGCCGAGCATGTTTTGTACAGTGTCGGTTTTGATTTCCGCTTGATCTTCGCCCAGTGCGGCTTCGGCCAGCGCTTGATCGAGCAGTGAGAGGCCGTCACGCACCGAACCGTCAGCGGCGATGGCGATGAGACGCAATGCCTCGGGCTCCGCCGCGCCGTTTTCATTCGCCAGGACTTTTTGGAAATGCGTGACAAGTTCGCCGGTTTCAATCCGGCGTAAATCAAAACGCTGGCAGCGCGACAGAACCGTAATCGGCACTTTGCGCACCTCCGTCGTCGCCAAAACGAATTTTACATGCGCGGGCGGCTCCTCCAACGTTTTCAAGAGCGCATTGAACGCGCTTTTGGAAAGCATGTGCACCTCGTCGATAATATAAACTTTAAACCGCGCGGAGGTCGGTGCGTAACGCGCGCTGTCAATAATTTCGCGGATGTTATCGACGCCGGTATTACTGGCCGCATCGATTTCCAGCACGTCGACATTGCGTCCTTCGCGGATGGAAACACAGGCGCTGCAGACATCGCAGGGCGCCGCGGTGGGGCCGTTCTCGCAATTCAATGCCTTGGCAATAATCCGCGCCGTTGTGGTTTTGCCGATGCCGCGAATTCCGGTGAGCATCCAGGCATGGGCGAGCCGCCCCATATTGATCGCATTGGTGAGCGTGCGCACGAGCGCTTCCTGCCCGATCAACTGGTCAAAATTCTGCGGCCGGTATTTGCGCGCCAGAACGCGGTAGGCGTTGTTGTTGGCGGCGTTGGCGGAGGTTTGCACGGGCAATTCTTCTGCGGCGAATAACATGGGGTTACCTTACCAAAATTAAAGGAAAAATATATAAGAATGTAGCCATTTATCGTGCAAATGTAACAGTTTTTTGCTAAAATAAAGGCCAAGCCAAAGGAAATCCCATGCCCAGACCAGACGATATATCATCCAAAACGGCGTTTTTAAAAATTATTACGGGAACGACCGATGATCTTCGCGGAGATCTCGATATTATCACTAATGCTTTGGGACGGACTGGTAGGATGGGCAAGAGTTTGGGAAACTTTATTCATGAGAATTTAGACCCCTATCAGTATCCGAGAGAAGAACTTGCAGTAAAAGCGTTTGATGATGCTGTCCATGGCAACCATGTTCGCCTCGCGCGCCTGAAATTCACATTATTGGGGAATATGGAGGACGAAACAAAGGGGACGCCTGAACAAATAGAAGAGGAAATCGCATGGCATTGGGAAAAGGGAAGATTAAAGCCAACGGATTTAGGGATCGGCAAAATTCAATTCGCCCGGGGACAGCCCAAAGGAAGACGGATGGCAGCTTTTATAAATATTAATAGGCCGACGATTGAGACGATAACGCGACCTATGACAAAAGATGCGCATGCGCGCATTGCAAAAAAGAAATCTGAATCTCTGGCAAACGAGGGACCTCAGAGATCTGTAGTGTCCATACGTGAATTAACGCCATACAAACTGAATTAGGCACCCCCGCCGCGACCCGCGGCAAAATCGTTACGGCTGCTGCCTTTCGGCCCTGACCGGGTTGGCGCACGCCGCGCCCGCGGGGGGATACCCGGGGAGCAGACTAGCAGACTAGCAGACTAGCAGACGAGAGGAAAAATGGCTTTTTTGCAAATTTTTTTATTTTTCTCGTCTACTCGTACCTCGTCTGCTCGTCTGCTAAATCTCCTCCACCCCCACCACGCCCTGCACCTGCGTAATCGCGTGGCGCTGGGTGGGTGGGACGCGGAAGCGGCCAGGGATTTGAATTTCCGTGCGCAGACCACCCGGGAGGAAGAGCGTCAGGAAAATTTCACCCTTGCCGGGCGGCAGGGCGGATAAAGTTTCTTTGAGCGCGGGGATCCCTTTTTCCGATTGCAAGGAAATCACCACACCGTCGGCAACATCCGCCGCCGCGGCTTCGAGCAATTGCACATCCTGCACCGTCAGGCGGTAGCCGTCGTCATTCGCTTGCGCATCGACCGACAGGATCAGCGTTTTGCCCGCCGCCAGAATATCGCGGTGGCGCAGCAGGATTTCGGCAAAGACCATCACTTCATAGACGCCTGATGCATCCGACAATTGCACAAAGGCGAAACGGTTACCGGATTTGGCGGTTTTAATCGTCACGCCCACGACAACGCCCGCCAGTTTAACGCGCGAAGTGCGCGAACGCGCGAGCATATCTGCCAGGTCCGCATAACGCGCGACGTTGATACGTTTGAGCACGCGCGCAAAACTGTCGAGCGGGTGGGCGGAGAGATAAAACCCGACCGCGCCGAATTCCATTTGCAAAGCTTCAAGCATCGGCCATTGCGCCGTGGCGGGCAGCGCGGGCGCGGCCATGGTGACTTCTTCGCCAAACAGATTGCCCTGGCCGGATGATTGTTCCGCGCGCAGGGTTTGGGCGTATTTTAACAAAATATCCGCCCCGCCATGTGCGGCGGCACGGTTATTAGTAACACCGTCAAACGCGCCGGCGGCGGCGAGCGCTTCCCATTGTTTTTTATTCATGCCATGCGCTACGCCGCGCCGCGCGATGTCGGCCAAGTCTTTAAACACGCCGTTGGCTTCGCGGTCCGCAACCATATTTTTCATCGATTCAAATCCGACGCCTTTGATCGCGCCCAACGCATAACGGATGGCGTATGTATCGTCCGTGATTTTTTCGACCGCGAAATCCGCCGCGGATTTATTGATATCAGGCGGCAATAATTTGATATTCAAACGCTGCAATTCCTGCCGGAATTTAGCCAGTTTATCGGTATCGCCCAGATCGAGCGTCATCAGCGCGGCCATGAATTCGACGGGATAATGTGCTTTCAGGTATGCGGTTTGCCAGGCGATGAGCGCATAGGCAGCCGCGTGGGATTTGTTAAAACCGTAACCCGCGAATTTATTCACCTGCTGGAAAATCATGCGCGCCTGATCGGCGTTCACATCATTCGCCACCGCGCCTTCGATAAAACTCTTTTCCTGTGCATCCATTTCGGATTGAATTTTTTTACCCATCGCGCGGCGCAGCAAATCCGCGCCGCCCAAACTATAACCCGCCAAAACCTGCGCGACCTGCATCACCTGTTCCTGATAGATCATAATGCCGTAGGTTTCGCGCAGAATGGGCTCAAGCGACGGGTGCAGATAATCCGGCGCTTCCTCACCATTTTTTACGGCGATGTATTTCGGAATGTTATCCATCGGGCCCGGTCGGTAAAGCGCGACAAGCGCGATGATGTCTTCAAACCGGTTGGGTTTCAGACGCCGCAGCGTGTCGCGCATCCCCGAACTCTCAAGCTGAAACACGCCAGATGCTTCGCCGCGCGCGAGCATGGCGAAGCTGTTGTCGTCGGAGAATGGAATATCTTCCAGGCGCAGGTTAATGCCGCGCTGCGCCATATAAGCGAGCGTATATTGCAGCACGGTGAGGGTTTTCAGACCGAGGAAGTCGAATTTCACGAGGCCGGAATTTTCCACATCCTTCATGCTGAATTGCGTCACAAGCGCATCGGAGCGCGGATCTTTATAGAGCGGAATGCGTTCAATCAACGCTTTATCCCCGATGACAACACCCGCCGCGTGCGTGGAAGCATGGCGGTATAGCCCTTCCAATTGCAACGCGTAACCCATCATACGCGCGATGTTTTCGTCTTCCGCGCGTTGCTGTTGCAACATGGGTTCACCATCAATAGCTTCTTGCAGCGTCACCGGCGCGGCGGGATTGTTAGGCACCATTTTGCAAATGCGGTCCACAACCGGATAGGGAATTTGCAGCACGCGCCCAACATCGCGCAGCACTGCGCGCGCCTGAAGTTTTCCAAAGGTGATAATATGCGCGACGCGTTCGTTGCCATATTTGCGGCGGACGTATTCAATGACTTCATCGCGGCGTTCCTGGCAGAAATCAATATCGAAATCCGGCATGGAAACGCGTTCGGGATTTAAAAAGCGTTCAAACAGCAATCCGAATTGGATCGGATTCAAATCCGTAATCGTCAGGGCCCAGGCTGCAACAGATCCCGCGCCCGAACCACGGCCAGGGCCAACGGGAATATTTTGCGCCTTCGCCCATTGGATGAAATCTGCGACGATCAAAAAATATCCGGCAAAGCCCATTTGAATGATCACGTCGAGTTCAAATTCCAATCGCGCGCGGTATTGTTCCTGATCTTCGGACGGGATGGCGGCGGCGGTCAGACGTTCATCCAGCCCGCGGCGCGCCTGATTGCGCAGGAGTTCGGGTTCGCCCAGGCCATCTTCATGCGGAAATGGCGGCAGGGTCGGATTGGATTTTCTCGGCGCATAGGCACAACGCTGAGCGATCAGTATCGTGTTCTCAATCGCCTCGGGCAGGTCGGAAAAGAGTTCCGCCATTTGCTCAGCCGACTTGAAATAATGCTGCGACGTTTCGCGGCGGCGGTCCTGTTCCACCACATAACGGCCACCTGCGATGCAGAGCAGCGCGTCATGCGCTTCGTAAACTTCCTCAGCGGCGAAATAAACGTCATTAGTCGCGACGATGGGGATGTCATGCGCATAGGCCAGATTAATCAGCGCGTTTTCCAATTGCCGTTCTTCGTTGATATCATGGCGCTGGATTTCGATATAAAGACGGTTGGGAAAAATGGCCGCGAGTGTTTTCGCGATTTCTTCCGCACATTGCGGTGATTTTTTCACCGCGCTGGCCAGCGGGCCGCGAATACCACCGGAAAGGCAAATCAATCCCGCCGCGTAATTTTCGATTTGCGCGAGCGTCAACGGTTTTGGATCGCCCTCGCCGCGTTCAAGGTATGGCAAACTCGCGAGCGCCATCAGGTTTTGATAACCTGTTTCATTCTGCGCCAGCAGCACAATTTGATCCGGGCGCGCGCGGCGGTTGGGATTTTGGTTTTTGCCGATTGCGCCGCCGTCATCCGGCAAAATCGCGACATCTAATTGTGCGCCAATGATCGGCTGTACGCCCATCTTGCGCGCTTTTTCCGAAAATTCCAGAGCGCCGAACAGGTTATTCGTATCCGTGATCGCGACTGCGGGCATTTGATGGTCGACGGCGAGATCGACCAAATCCTCAACCGCAATCGCGCCTTCAAGCAACGAATAGGCGGAATGGGTGTGAAGGTGGATGAAGGTCATAGGAATTATTTTTGATAATAATCAAAATTGCCGTTGTGCCATTGATAGACGGCCCAGTCTAAACCTGTCACGTCGCCCTTGGCGTTAAAACCGACGGCGCCCGCGGCGGTTTTAAATTCCAGGAAATCCGCGGTCCGGACTGCCTGGCTGTCCGTGCGACCGTAAAAGCGAAGTTGATTGATGTGTTCCACCGCCAGTTTCGCGCCCTGCAGGATTTGTTCGCCCACCATCGCCGTATCGCCCGTCAGCGGCGCGGCCAGGCCGAGCGTGACGGTATCCTGCGCGGCGGCAAGCCCGGCAAAAAGCGTGAGCGTGAAAATGGCGGCAAAAAATGGCTTCATCATTATCTCCCGCATAAATCCTAGCGGATGTGACGGCTGTTTTCCAGCCCGGGCGGCAGAGCGCATGATGGATTCCTATGGCATTGGAGGATAAAAAAACCGCCCGGAATCGGGACGGATTCCGGGCGGTGTCGATTTTAGTATGGCACAGACGGGCGGACTTGTCAAGGAATTTTTTCCTTGTTAAGTCATTGATAAGATTGTATTCTTAGAAAAAATTGTAAAAAATTTTCAGGTCAGCCGGCCGTTGTGCATTGTTACGACGCGGTCCATGCGCGCGGCGAGGGTTTGGTTGTGCGTGACGATGAGCATCGCGACGCCTTCGGCGCGCGCCAATGACAGCAGTAATTGGAAAATATTTTCCGCCGTAGTTTCATCCAGGTTGCCGGTGGGCTCATCCGCCAGTAGGAGTTTCGGTCGGTTGGCGAGAGCGCGGGCGATAGCGACGCGCTGCGCTTCGCCGCCTGACATTTCTGCCGGACGATGATGCGCGCGATCCGCCAGGCCAACAGCCACGAGCAACTCATGCGCGCGTTGTTCGGCTGCTGCGCGCGTATGGCCCGCCAGCAATTGCGGCAGGATGATATTTTCCGCCGCGGAAAATTCAGGCAATAGGTGATGGAATTGATAAACAAACCCGACCGTATGGCTGCGCAACTTTGTACGCGCGTTGTCGTGCAGCGCTTCGGTATTTTCGCCCTGGATTAAAACTTCGCCGGATGTGGGCGGATCAAGCAAACCAGCCGCATGGAGCAACGTCGATTTCCCCGAACCCGACGGGCCCAGCAGCGCGACCATTTCACCCGCGCGTAATTCCAAATTCACGCCGCGCAGAACTTCGATCGCTTGTTCGCCTTTGCCGTAGGTGCGGCGGACGTCGCGGAGTTGTAGTACGCTATTCATAACGCAGCGCCTCAACCGGGCTCAGGCGCGCGGCGCGCCAGGCGGGATAAATGGTGGCGAGGAATGACAGTACGAAGGACATGAGCGTGATGCCCGCAACTTCCGGCCATTCAATTTTGGCGGGAAGCTGCGACAGGAAATAAATTTCAGCGTTGAATAAATCCGTATGCGTCAGGCTTTGTAAAAACTGACGAATGGATTCTATATTCAAAGCAAACAAGACACCAAGCGCGAGGCCCGCGAACGTACCCGCTACGCCGATCGTCGCGCCGGTGAGCATAAAGATTTTCATCACGCTGGCGCGCCCCGCGCCCATGGTGCGCAGAATAGCGATGTCGCGGCCCTTATCCTTTACCAGCATAATCATGCCGGAAATAATGTTGAAAGCGGCGACGATGATGATGAGCGTGAGGATTAAAAACATCACATGCCGTTCCGTTGCCAGGGCATTGAAATAACTGCCGTTGACCTGTTCCCAACTTAGCACGCGGTAACCTGAACCCAGTGCCTGCACAATTTTATCCGTGACGCGGTCCAGACGGTTCGGATCGGCGGTGGTGATTTCAATCGAATTCACGCGCCCTTCCATATTGAGGAATGCCTGCGCGGCGGCAAGCGGCATATAGATGAAATTCGCGTCATATTCATACATGCCGACATCGAAAATACCGACGATCTCATAGGCCTTCGCGCGCGGCATAGTGCCGAAGGGCGTTACGTTTCCAGCGGGCGAGAGTAAATTCAGGCGGTCGCCGACCTTGACATGAATGGTTTCAGCCAGGCGGCGGCCGATGATGATTTTCTCGCTTTGCAATTCCGGCAGGTGGCCGGAGATAATATGGTTCGCGAGCAGCGGTTTCATCCCCATATCGGCGGACGACATGGCACGCAGCATCACGCCGCGCGCAGAGCCATTTTGTGAAATCAAAACCTGCGCATCAAGCAAAGGGAAAACACTCACTACATTCGGAATGATGCGGATTTTATCGGTGGTGTTAGTGTAATCCGCGATCGGACCAGCCGTACCGTAAACGCTGATATGCCCGCCGAGGCCCAAAATGCGGTTCATAAATTCCGCGCGAAATCCATTCATCACAGACATCACGATGATAAGCGTCGCGACGCCCAGCATAATACCAAGGAAAGAAAACAGCGAAATGACCGAAACAAACCCCTCCTTTTTGCGCGCGCGCAGGTAACGGAAAGCGATCAGGCGTTCAGGAAGAGAGAACATAAAATAACTATAATGGCTTTTGGCGCGATAACCAGTATTTCTTTATCCAAGGCAGCGATAACGTGGAAAGCAAATAGCCCAAAACCGGCACAATCGCTGTTATCCAGGGATGCAGAAAACCATTCACCACCATGAAAATCCCGGCGGTAAGGTACGTCATCACCGAGATCACCGCACGGCGCGTAATACTGACTTCCCAAGCCTTGTCCGCTGCAACGCGGGCGTTGCGTTCTTCGATGGCGGAGAGACGTTCTTCGACCATTAATAAGCCCGCGCGAAAATCGCTTCGTATTTCGCTGCGCCGCCGGTGATGATGCAATTGCCGGATGGCACAGCCGCATGGTCCGGCACATTTGTGTCAAACGGCAAGCAGCGGATGGTGACGCCCAGGGGTTTGATTTTGGCTTCGGTGGCGGCTTCGTCGCCCGACCAGGGCGCGCGGACGAAACCGGGGGCCTCGTCAAATTTGCCGTCTGTGTCCTTGCCGAAATAAGTTTCAAATTCCGCCCAGGTTTTAATGTCCGTGCGCGTGCGGGATTTTTGCATTTCCAGCGCGCGTGCGTAAATACCGCGCTGCATTTCATCCAACAGCGCGGGTAATCCGGCGATAAATTCTGCGCGCGCCGGAAAAGTTTTCTTACCCGCCACATCATCGCGCCGCGTCACTGCTACGCCGTCTTTTTCGATATCTTTCGGGCCGACTTCCAAAATCACCGGCACACCCTTTTTAATCCAGTTCCAGCGTTTGGTGGCGGATTCTTCATCGCGCTTATCTACTTTGACGCGCACGGCCTCGCCCGCATAAGTTTGCGCGGCGATGTCGGTGGCCAATTTATCGCAATAATTCAGCACAGCTTCACGCGCGGTTTCATCACGCAAAATCGGCACGATCACAACCTGCTGCGGCGCCAGTTTCGGCGGCAAAACCAAACCATCGTCATCCGCGTGGGTCATAATCAAACCGCCGATCACGCGCGTGGAAAGGCCCCATGATGTCGTGTGGCATAATTCCAGGCTGCCTGATTTACCCTGAAACTGGATATTCGCGGCCTGCGCGAAATTTTGGCCGAGGTAATGCGATGTACAGCTTTGCAGCGCGCGGCCGTCTTGCATCATAACTTCAAGTGTCAGGGTATCTTCCGCGCCGGCGAATTTTTCGGATTCCGGTTTGCTGCCCTGAATCGCCGGCATGGCAATGTAATCTTCGATCAATGCGCGGTAAACCTCAAGCATGCGTTCGGTCTCGGCACGTGCGTCAGCCTCATCCGCATGGGCAGTGTGACCTTCCTGCCATAAAAATTCGGCGGTGCGTAAAAACATCCGCGTGCGCATTTCCCAGCGCACCACGTTCGCCCATTGATTCCATAGCAGCGGCAGGTCGCGGTACGACTGCACCGCGCGCGCCATCGCTTCGCCGATAATGGTTTCGGACGTCGGCCGCACGATCAGCGGTTCATCTAATTTACTATCGGGATCGGGCACGAGTTCGCCGTTTTTATTAATCAGGCGGTGATGCGTGACGATGGCCATTTCCTTGGCAAAACCTTCGACGTGTGTGGCTTCTTTCTGGAAATAGGACAGTGGAATAAACAAGGGAAAATAACAATTGTCGTGCCCAGTGGCTTTAATCATACCGTCCAGAACGTTTTGCACACGTTCCCAAATCGCATAACCCCACGGCTTGATAACCATGCAGCCGCGCACGCCGGAGAGTTCAGCCATGTCGGCAGCCTTGATGACGGCCTGATACCATTCGGGGTAATTTTCGGCGCGGATGGGGGAAATGGCGGATTTACTCATGCCTAATTCCTAGCAGACCAGCAGACCAGCAGACCAGGGGAAAAATTAATCGCCGCGCAGTAAATTTTTATGGGTAATGATGGGCTTGCTGTCAGTGGCGCGGTTCTGGTCACAAGCCTGTTGGATGTTCGCGCGCGCTTCGTCAGAGATCGGCTGTCCGTTAAAGGTCAGCTGGCCGTTTTTATATTCGATTGTTCCCACGACGGCCTGCGGTGAGGTCAGGTTGCTGTTTTGCGGCAGGTGCAAGGCATTTTGGAGATTCAATTGCAGCGGGATTTGGATATCCTGCGGCCACGGCATGGTGGAATTCGGCACATCCGCGGGCGCGACGGCTTTGCCACCCGCTTCGGTGCCGGGTTTGTATTCGACGTCCGGCGCGGGTGTTGCGGTGATATTGGAGCAGACATCGTGGTTGATCAAAATATTGGCGGCATGCGCGCCAGAGGCAAAGAACAAGAGAATAAAGGCGAGAAAAATAACGCTTGCAATCTCGCATATCGTTCCTCGCACATCGCCTCTCATTGCCAATTCTCCACCATTTCGCGGAATGAAATGCCGCTGAATTTTACGCCCGCCCAGATGACGAGCCAAATAACGGCGGCAATCGCGCTGTTGAGCAATATCTTCTTACCGAGATAAAATTTTACCGGCGCGGCCCGGTCCGTGCCGACTTGCGGATTTTCCGCCGTGCGGTGGCCGATGTTTAGAACGGCGAAAATCGTCACCCACCAGATCAGGAAATAAACGACGATGCCGGTGAACCAGTCCATGCGTGATTATACGCGGATCACATGCACTTCCGCAACGGGTTTGCGGCCGTGGGAATTATTCACGGCGCGGCGCACGGCGATGCGCGCCGCCTGTTCCACCGCATCGTTTTTGAAAATGTGGCGGTCGTCGAGGTCTTCAACGGCGGCGATAACAAGTTCCATTAATTCCGCTTCGCCCGCGACTTGTTGTTCTTCAGTATAAATACCATGCGTGGAAATCGCCGGATCGGAGATCAATGAGCCGTCCTGATCAAGCGCGAGAGATACTAACACCGTACCTAATTCCGCCAATTTTTTACGGCTGTGGATGGCGCGGTCCGCCACAGAGACGATTTTTTTACCGTCGACGCAGAGGATGCCGTGATGCACCTCGCCTGCCACGCGCGCGCCAGCCGGAGTTAATTCGATTAGGTCGCCGTCGCGCGGAATTAAAACTTGCGGCACTTGCAATACTTCGCCGATTTTCGCATGAGCCTGAAGCTGATAAACTTCGCCGTGCACAGGCAGCAGGACCTTGGGTTTTAACCACTGGATTAAATCTACTACGTCATCATAAGCCGGATGGCCGGAGACATGCACGAATTCTTCGTGGTCGGTCACGACATTGATGTTTCGCGCACGCAGATTGGTTTGCACGCGCGCGATATCCTTTTCATTGCCGGGAATCGCACGGGCAGAAAAAATCACGACATCGTTCGGCGACAGATCTAATTGCGGATGTTCACCCGTCGCCAGGCGCGCCATGGCGGCGCGCGGCTCACCTTGGCTGCCGGTTGCCATGATGACGATTTGACCTGGATCAGCCATGGTGGCTTCGCGTTCGGATAAAAACGGCGGCAGGTCCTTCAGATATCCGGTTTTGCGCGCGGCCTCATTCATGCGCCAGAGCGATCGGCCCGCTAATGCCATGACGCGGCCCGCGCCGTGCGCCGCCGTGGCAACCGACTTCAACCGCGCGATGTTGGAGGCGAAAGACGTCACCACAATCCGGCGCCCTGGATAACGGAGGAAGATTTTCTTCAAACTTTCGCGCAAGTCGCCTTCGGACCCGCTGCGGCCGGGCGTGGCGGCGTTGGTGCTGTCGCCAATCAAAGCCAGCACGCCTTCTTGGCCGATTTTTTTCAGGGCCGCTACGTCCGTTGTGGAACCTTCCACCGGATTGGCATCCAATTTCCAATCGCCCGTATGCACGATATTGCCCACCGGCGTTTTAATCACCAGCAAATTCGGTTCTGGTATAGAATGAGCGACATTGATGAATTGCACTTCAAACGGGCCGAATTTACGCGCGCCGCCCAGGGGGATTTCATGCAAGATGAGCTGTTCCAGCAACCCGGCTTCTTTCATTTTCAAGCGGATAACTTCGGCGGTGAAAGGCGTGGCGTAAATCGGCGTGCGCAAACGCGTCCATAAATGCGGCAGCGCGCCGATATGATCTTCATGCGCATGCGTGATGACGATACCGAGGAGTTTATCTTTGCGTTCTTCAATAAATTTCGGATCGGGCAGAATAATTTCAATGCCGGGCAGATCATCGCCCGCAAAGCCCATGCCGAAATCCACCATCAGCCATTCATCGTTATAGCCGAAGAGATTCAAATTCACGCCGAATTCACCGCAGCCGCCCAGTGGCAGAAAAGTAACCTTATTTTCCATTTGCAACCTGTTGATATTCGTATAGCGCCAAAGCGCCCTTGATTGTAATTTCAGGATCCAGTGCCGTCAGGCCGGAAATATGATCCTGAAACAATTTTGCCAAGCCGCCAGTGGCAACGATGCTCACCACCATGCCGTTTTCGTGTTGTAATTGTTTTAAAATTCCGTCAATCAAACCAACATAGCCCCAAAATAGGCCGGATTGCATTGCGGAAACCGTATCGGTGCCGAGGGCCCGCACCGGCCGCGTAATATGAATGTGCGGTAATTTTGCGGCGACATCCGTCAACGCGCGCAAAGATTGTTGCGGCCCCGGCGCGATGGCGCCGCCGATATAATTGCCGTCACCGTCCAGCACATCAAAGGTCGTCGCCGTGCCGAGGTCAATGATAATTGCCGGACAAGCATAACTCGTGCGCGCGCCTGCCGCATTGGCAAGACGGTCCGCGCCCAATTGTTCGGGATGCGGCAGTTTGACCGCGAAAGGTAATTTCATATTTGATGTGATGAAAATCGGTTCGCACTTTAAATATTTGCGGGACAGCTGGCGCAGCGCGTAATCCAGCGCAGGCGCGACAGATGCAATGACAACGGCAGCGATATTAGCAAAACTGAATTTTTCCAGTTGCAGCAACGGCAGCAGCCAAACCGCCAAATCATCAGCCGTGTCGCGCGCGTTGGTTTCATGACGGTATTCCGCGACAATCCGCGCGCCATCCGCCAGGGCGAAAACCACATTCGTGTTGCCCGCGTCGATTACCAGCGTCAGCTTTTTATGAAACAAGGACATCTGCGGTGGTGACTTTGACGGCCTGTGTCCCCTGGGTCAAGAGCAAGTTGCCTTGATCGTCCAAGCCGCTGAAAATTCCATGCAGTTTTTTATGCGGCGTTTGCACGGCGATTTCATGCCCCAGCGCATGGGCGCGGCACAACCATTCCGCGCGAATGGCGGAGAAACCATCACGCAAATATATATTGTGCCAATGTGTCCATTTTATCATTAATTCGGAAGTGAATTTCTGTTTGTCGTGAATGTTTAATGCGGCGGCAGGATAAGGCACAACATCCGGTGGCGGTGCATAAAGTAAATTCACGCCAATGCCGATGATCAGGCTGCCGTGTTCAGCTTCGATTAAAATTCCGGCGCACTTCTTGCCATCCGCCAAAACATCATTCGGCCATTTTAAGGTGACGGGTTGTTCTGAAAAAACGGCAATCGTGTCACGCAATATAACCGCAGTCAGGAAACTATATTCGCTGTAATGCGCGGGGGGCACATCGGGACGCACCACCAATGAAGCAAAAAAATTTCCGCGCGGCGAAAGCCACTGGCGCCCTTGCCGTCCCCTGCCCGCGCTTTGTTCATCCGCGGTGACGAGAAAAGGCAAAGATGTATCGGACAATAATTCACGCGCCGTGTCTTGCGTGCTTTGAACCTGGTCAAAATGGTACTGTTTAATAGCCAATGTCCTAATAGCCGATACTCTGCGCGGCGGCGGTAGCTGGGCCGATGATTGCACTCGGCATGATCATAAGGATGAAAGTCAAAGCCACAGTCAAGAATAACAAAGCGGTCAGGCGGCGTGACGGGCGAATGCTTGGCATAACATTCGATACCGGCGCGTCATCGAAATACATAAGTTTAATCACACGCAAATAATAAAATGCCGCAACCACCGATGTCACAACACCCAGCGCCGCGAGCCAGTTGTAACCCGCATGCATCGTGGCCAGTAAAACATACATTTTGCTAATGAAACCCGCCGTTGGCGGCACGCCCGCCAGCGCGAACATCAAAACCGCGAAAGCCAGAGCGATGCGCGGACGGCGCTTGGACAGGCCGCGCAGGTCGGTGAGCATTTCCGCCGCTTCGCCTTCCTGTTGCAACAATAAAATCGCGCCGAAAGCGCCCAAGCTAATGACGACATAAATCGCGAGATAAGTTAACAATGCCGCGTTGCCGTCCTGGCCGCCCGCCAAAATAGCCATAAGTAAAAAGCCGACGTGATTAATTGTAGAATAGGCAAGCAGGCGTTTGATATTCTGCTGCATCAGTGCGGCAAAAGCGCCAACGATCAGCGATAGCGCAGCCGTCGCCCATAAAATCTGCGCCCAAACGGCATGCGCGCCTGCCAGAGGCCCCGCCAGCAATTGCAAAAGCACCATCGCGCCCGCGACTTTCGGCGCCGTAGTAAAAAAAGCGGTGATGGGCGTAGCGGCACCCTGGTAAACATCCGGCGTCCACATATGAAACGGCGCGGCGGAAATTTTGAATGCCAGCGCGGCGAGAATGAAGACGAGCGCCAACGTCACCGCCATATTCGGCGCGCCAGAAGAAATAAAACGTATCAGCGATTCATATTGAATGGTGCCCGTCGCGCCGTAGAGCAGCGAAATGCCATATAGCAGCAGGCCGGACGACAACGCACCGAGAACGAAATATTTCAAACCTGCTTCGGCGCTTTGTTCACTTTGGCGCACGAAGGCGGCGAGGATGTAAAGCGTCAGCGATTGTAATTCGATGCCGACATAAAGCGCCAGCAAATCACGCGCTGAAATCATCAGGCACATGCCAAGCGCCGAAAGCAAAATCAAAACCGGAAACTCCGCGCGCTGAACCTGCAAGCGTCCGAGTGCGTGATGTGATAGCGCCAGCGTGCCGATACAGGCCGCCATCACCCATATTTTGGCGAATTGCGTTGCCGCAGTGGCGGCGAAATTCAGCCCAAAAGAAACCGCGCCGCCGGCAGGCGCAGATAACAATACAATCAATGCGCCCGCGAAGGTGATATAGGCCAAACGCTGCGCCGCTGCATAACCATCTTGCAAATAGGTTCCCGCGATCAAAGCGCCGAGGGCGCCGACGAGCAAAATCAATTCCGGCGCGAAAACAATAGCATCCTGTAAAAAGGGGTTCATTTGACCGCTCCATGATGCGCAGGAGTTAAAATACTTTGCAAGTTAGCCTGATAAAAACTGCTAAAGGTCGTCGGATAAACGCCCATCCAGATCACCAGCAGCAAGAGCGGCGCAAAGATCGCCCATTCGCGCGGCGTCATGTCTTTCATGCGGCGCACGTCCTGCGTCGCAGGCACGCCGAAGCAGCAGGCGCGGTAAAGCCGCAGCATATAGGCCGCGCCGAGGATCACGCCGATGGCGGCGAAAGCCGTGATCGTCGGGTGCGTCTGCCACGCACCCAGCATGGATAAAAATTCGCCCACAAAACCGGATGTGCCCGGCAAGCCGACGGATGCCAGCGTGAAAAACATCATCACAACGGCGAAGTGCGGCGTGATATTTGCGAGGCCGCCATAGGCGGTAATTTCACGCGTGTGCAAACGGTCGTACATAAAACCGATGCATAGGAAGAGCGCGGCGGAAACAATAGTGTGCGAGAGCATCACCAGCATCGCGCCGTCCAGACCTTGATGCGTGAAACTGAATAGACCGAGTGTGACAAACCCCATATGCGCGACTGATGAATAGGCGATCATCTTTTTCATATCCTGCTGGGCCAACGCAACGAGCGAGGTATAAATAATCGCCACCGCCGAAAGGATCATCACCAACGGGGCCATAAGTTGGGATGCTTCAGGCAGTAATTGAATACAAAAACGCATGAAACCGTAACCGCCCATTTTCAGCAGAATTCCAGCCAGGATGACAGAACCCGCCGTCGGCGCTTCGACGTGCGCATCGGGCAACCAGGTATGAACCGGCCACATGGGCGATTTGATGGCAAAAGACAGAAAAAAGGCAGCGAATAACCAAACCTGAATATTCAACGGCAGGTGATGGTGATTGATCAGCGCAGTGAGGTCGGTTGAGCCAGTCTGAACATAAATCGTCAGCATTGCCAGCAACATGAACAGCGAACCAAGCATGGTGTAGAGGAAAAATTTATAAGACGAATAAATCCGCCGCGACCCGCCCCAGATACCGATGATGAAGAACATCGGCAGCAGCACGCCTTCGAAAAAAACGAAGAGTAAAATCAGATCAAGCGAGGAAAAGACGCCAATCATCATGGTGAGCAAGATCATCAGCGCCATATGATACATCGGCACGCGCGTGGTGATGCTGTTCCACGAGCACAGGATCGCGGAAATCGTCAGCAGCGCCGAAGCCGCGACGAACCAGATCGAAATCCCGTCCACGCCGCGCACGTAATAAATATTCGCGGGCGCGAACCAGACGGCGCGTTCCATAAACTGGAACCCCGCATTGGCTGCGTCAAAATTGAACACCAGCACCAGCGAGAGCGCAAAGGTAATCAGCGCCGTCCAAAGCGCCACCCAACGGGCATTTTTGGCGACAATGGCTTCATCCCCACGCAGCGTCGCGATAAACAACGCCCCGAGCAGCGGGATGATGGTGAGGACGGAGAGGATGGGAAATTGCATCATGCTCCTGCCTTGCCGAATAATAGCCATCCAATCAACAACACCAACGCGGTGAGCATCACAAAGGCATAATGATACAAATACCCTGTCTGCAATTTCGACAGGCGCGCGCCGAGGAAGCTGGAGGCCGCCGCCGCGCCGTCGGGGCCGAATTTGTCGATGGTGCCCTGGTCGCCGTAGCGCCATAGCAATTTACCCACCAGCGGTGCGCCAGCGGCAAAGACCACGCCGTACACTTTGTCAAAATAGAATTTGTTTTCGATGATGCGGTTGAGGAATGAAAATTTGCGCGCGAACCAGGCGGGCAAATCCGGTTCCTTGACATAGCACAACCAACCGAGCGCGAGGCCGAGCAATCCGGCCAGCGTCGGCGCCAGTTTGACCCAGAGCGGATCATGTTCCGCCGCATCCAGGATGAGTTCGGATTTGGGCTGAATCGCGCCTTCCCAAAACAGCGCGTGATGTTCGCCAACAAAATAATCATAGGCGAGCCAGCCGGACAGCAAAGCGCCCGCCGCCAAAACGAATAATGGGATTAACATTGTTAAAGGCGCTTCGTGAATGTCATGCGCGTGTTCAAGGTCATAGCGCGGGCGGCCATGGAAAGTCATGAAAATAACTTTGCTGCTATAGGTTGCAGTCATAAAAGCAACCAGCACGCCAACACCAAAGGCAAAATGGGTGAAACCCGTAACGCCGGCGAATTCCGCTTCCAAAATCATGTCCTTGGAAAAATATCCGGCAAAAGGCGGGATGCCGAGCAGCGCGAGCGTCCCGATCCACATCAACGCATAGGTGATGGGCAGTTTTTTCCACAGGCCGCCGTAATGGCGCATGTCCTGTTCGTGATGCATGGCATGAATGACCGCGCCCGCGCCCAGGAACAACAACGCCTTGAAAAAGGCGTGCGTGAAAAGGTGAAAAATCGCCGCACCGTAAGCCGTCGCGCCCGCCGCGAAAACCATGTAGCCGAGCTGGGACATCGTCGAATAAGCGACGACTTTTTTAATGTCGAACTGCGCGAAGGCGATGGCCGCACCGACAAAGGCCGTGAGCGCGCCGACAACGACAATAATATTCCGCGCCACCGGCGCGAGATCAAGCAAAGGTGAAATCCGCACGAGCATGAACACGCCGGCAGTCACCATCGTCGCCGCGTGGATTAAGGCGGAAACCGGCGTCGGCCCCTCCATCGCGTCGGGCAACCAAGTGTGCAAACCAAGTTGCGCGGATTTACCGACCGCGCCGATAAAGAGCAGCACGCAGGCGAGCGTGATAGCATCAAACGGCGCACCGAAAAGATAAAAAATCCGGTTCACGCCCAACGTGGGCGCGGCGCCAAAAACGTTGTTGAATTGCAAATCGCCGAACAGCCAAAAGACCGTGAAAATCCCCAGCACAAAACCAAAATCACCCACACGGTTGACGATAAAAGCCTTCATCGCCGCATCGTTCGCGGAGGGTTTATGATTGTAAAATCCGATCAACAGATAGGACGCCAGCCCCACGCCTTCCCAACCGAAAAACATTTGCACAAAGTTATTCGCAGTGACCAGCATCAGCATCATAAACGTAAACAACGACAAATAAGACATGAATTTCGCGCGCGACGGATCTTCGTGCATGTAACCAATCGAATACAAATGCACCATCGCGGAAACGGAAGTGACAACCAGAACCATCACGGCGGTGAGCACGTCAAAACGCAATGACCACGACAGATGCAGCGTGCCGCTGTTGATCCAGGACAAAACCGGGATCACCGCCGTCTGTCCCAAACCCGCATATTGATAAAACAATGCAATCGCCATGGCGGCGCACAGGCCTAGCGTGGCCGTGGTGATAATCTCCGCCCCGCGCGTGCCGACAATCTTGCGGCCAAACCCCGCCACCGCGGCGGCGATTAAAGGCAAAAAGACGGTTGCGATTTCCACAGGCTAGACTCCGAATTCTTCGTCAGCCGGATATAGCGGATGTTTAAGCTTCTGTCATCCCGAAAGGCCGCCGGGGAAGAAATTTTCCCCTTTTCTTAAAGGCTGCGGGTATGCATTCATTTTGGCGACAGGCTGGAAATTGGGGAGGGCCTCCGTACAGCCCCGCTCCAAGAAATAAATATTGCCGTTTTCAGGATCAACGCCGACATTGCTCGCATGTAATTCAAAATTTGGCTTAAAGCCTTTCTGGGTTAAATAACCTTTGCAAGTTTCCAGAATGCCATCAAATAAAATTTTTGTTTCATCTTCTCCAAAGGCGGCTTTAAAATCGGACGCCGTCAGCAGTCGCGGCAAACATTCGATTTTCACATATATTTGCTCCCTGATCAAAGCCAAAGGATCGTCTAAAGCTATCGCATCATGAATAGCCGGATTATTCAGAAGCGATGGATCATTCCCCGCTTTCTCAAATTGCGTTTTTCCTGTCGCGCCGGCCGGAGTAACAGGATTAAAGGGAATTTTGGCAATAAAGTCCGGCTCAACATACGGTTGGGTTTTATCTAAATCTTCGGCTAAATCATGCCCGCTCCAGGCGGTTAGGCGGATAATCTTGCCTTGGCATAAAAACACCATGGCTTCGTTAGAATAAGCGACTAGCTCCAGATCGATATTGCCAAAGGCTTTTTCCAATCTGCCGGAAATATCCAGCCCCTCATCGTCTGCCGCTTTTATTTTATCGTGTATCCGGCAGCCGAAGCGATGTTTTCCGGGTAAACTTTGCAATCCGGCGGGGTCGGAGAATGCATTTAACCACTCGGCCATATTTTGCATAGGCGTAGGGTCAGGAAAGGCTGGCATAAGCGCGCTTTTCAGCCGCAAAGGGGCGGCGGGATCGGCCATGATTTCCCAATCAGACATTCAGTTATTATAAGCTTTTTAAATGTCGAATTGATGACATTTACATATAATTTTAGCTTTAACCCTTCATCCGGTTGGCTTCGGCCACTTCGATATTGCCGAGGCGGCGGAAATAAATCACGAGGATGGCAAGGCCGATCGCCGCCTCCGCCGCCGCAACGGTAAGCGTAAACATCACGAAAACCTGGCCTGTCAGGTCATGCAATTGCGCGGAAAAGGCGACGAAGTTGATATTCACGGCGAGCAGCATCATTTCAATCGCCATTAAAATGACGATGATGTTTTTGCGGTTGATGAAAACCCCCAGCACGCCAATCGTAAACAGCGCTGCCGCGACAATCAGGAAATGTTCAACAGAAAGACCGGCGGGTATCATGCGTTGCCCTCCTCTGGAATTTCGACGCCCGTGCCGACGGTAACGTGGACCATGTGGACGGTTTCCTCCGCTGTGCGCTGAGTCTGCGCGGCGACGGACTGGCGGCGCGTATCGCTGCGGTGACGCTGGGTCAGGACAATCGCGCCGATCATGGCGACGAGCAAAATCACGCCGGAAATCTGGAAGATGTAAAAGTAATCGGTATAAAGAACACGGCCCAGCGCGGCGGTATTCGTGACATTGCCGGGGTTGGGAATTGGCGCGTGCGGCGAGGCCAGCAAATGCGGCCAGGCGTTAATGACAAAAATCAATTGCGCGAGCAGCACGCCGCCCACGGCCAAACCGAACGGCAGAATTTTGATAAATCCCGCGCGCAGCTGGGCAAAATTCACGTCCAGCATCATGACGACGAACAGGAACAACACCGCCACCGCGCCGACATAGACAATCACCATAATCATGGCCAAGAATTCCGCGCCGAGCAGCAGCATCAAACCAGCCGCATTAAAGAAACATAAAATCAGCAGCAGCACCGAATGCACCGGGTTACGCGCAAACACCACTCCCGCCGCCGCGAGCAGCAGCACCGTGGAAAACAAATAAAAGGCGATTTGCGTGATCATTGGGTTGCCTTTGTCACTTTGCCGTTGCGCCATTCATAGACTTGTTCCGGCGGTCCGACATAACCGCCTTTTGAGTCAAATTGCCCATCCCCAACGATAGTCGATAGTTTTTGATGATGCAAAACATCGCCTACTTTCTGAGGATCCAGGCTTCCGGCCTTGTTCATCGCATCAGCAAGAATTTCCATTGTTATGTAGGCATAGAGTCCAGCTGAATCGGAGGGGATTTTTTTGCTTTTAATCAGTTGCGTCAGCTTTTCGCTCCCCGAAACATCTTCCGGTAAAGGGACGCTGGCAAATTTTACGCCGTTCCCATATTCCCCGGCGATGGAGAAAAAATCCGGAGCTGAAATCGTTGTCGCAGCCATTATTGGCATCTGGCTCCCTGCATCCCGTAGCTGACGAACGATCAGTCCGGCTTCCACTTGATACCCCGAATAAAACAAAAGGGACGGTTTAGCGTCCATAACCCTTGTCATAACTGAGCTGAAATCTTTTTCCCCTGCATTAATCTTTTCGTGCATGACCACTTTAATATTTTTTTCCACTAAATCCTTCGCCAGCAAATTAGCAATGGATTCCGAATAGGTTTGCTTATCATCAATGATTGCAACACCTCCCTTTGTATCATAATGACCGGCAATATATTTTGCATCCAGTCCGGCTTCTTCTTCATCACTGGACCAGACACGGAAAATGTTCGGCTGCTTGCCATCGGCAATGGCCGGATTACTGGCAAAAGACGACAACATTAATATATCTTCATTTGAAAAAGCCTGTTTCGTCGCCAATGTTGCGCCGGAGCAAGATGCCCCTACGACAAATTTTATTTTGTCCGCAATGATTTTGTTTGCGACTGTCACAGCCTGTTTTGGATCACAAGCGTCATCAATAATTTCGATGTTTATCTGACGTCCAAGAATGCCGCCTTTATCATTGATGTTTTTCGCGGAAGATTTGACAGCATTGGCGGATATTTCTCCAAAAGACGCAACAGAACCCGACATAGGTGCGATGAGCGCAATTTTAATTGACTCTTTGTTATCTGTTTGATCGGACGCAAAACCAAGGCCTGCCGCAGTTAAAGCGCAGGTAAAAACAGCTAGGGCGAAGATTTTTTTCATCGCTGGTTCGCATCCTTGGCCAGGTTCGCGGCGATTTGCGCTTCCCAGCGGTCGCCGTTGGCGAGGAGTTTTTCTTTGTTATAAAACAACTCTTCACGCGTTTCGGTGGAGAATTCGAAATTCGGGCCTTCGACAATCGCATCCACCGGGCAGGCTTCCTGGCACAGGCCGCAGTAAATGCATTTCGTCATGTCGATGTCGTAACGCGTCGTGCGGCGCGAACCGTCTTCGCGCGGTTCGGCTTCGATGGTGATGGCCTGGGCGGGACAAACGGCTTCGCAGAGTTTGCAGGCAATGCAGCGTTCTTCGCCGTTCGGATAGCGGCGCAGCGCATGTTCGCCGCGAAAGCGCGGGCTGATCGGCCCCTTTTCAAACGGGTAATTCACCGTCGCGCGCGGGCGGAACATATAACGGAATGTCAGGCCAAACCCCTTGATGAGTTCTGCCATGGCGGCCTGTTTGATGGAATTCCATAACTTTTTCATTACTGCCCCGGCAGAGAGTTCGTCGCCAATAATACGCCCGCCACAAAGACCACGTAAACCAGCGAAAAGGGTAAAAATATTTTCCAGCCCAGGCGCATGAGCTGGTCATACCGGAAGCGCGGCAAAGTCGCGCGCGACCAGACGAAACAAAACAGGCACGCCGCGATTTTCAGCGCGAACCAGATTGGGCCGGGCAGCCAGGTGAAAGGCTCAAAATTCAACCCAAAGGGCGGCAGCCAGCCGCCCAAAAACAAAATCGTCGTGGTGGCGGAGAGTAAAATCATATTGGCGTATTCGCCCAGGAAAAATAACGCAAAGGTGAAAGCGCCGTATTCCACGTTATACCCGCCGACGATTTCGCTCTCGCCTTCTGGCAAATCAAAAGGCGCGCGGTTGGTTTCGGCAAGCGCCGAGATGAAAAACACGACCAGCATGGGGAAGAGCAAAATCCACATCCAGATGGGACGCGGTGCCTCGACCAATTGCTGTAGATTTAATGTGCCGGTGCAGAGCAGGACACAAACAATGACAAGGCCGAGGGAGACTTCGTAACTCACCATCTGCGCGGCGGAGCGCAACCCACCGAGGAAAGCATAACGTGAATTCGGCGCCCAACCGGCCAGGATGATGCCGTAAACGCCGAGGGATGAAATCGCGAAAAGATACAGCACGCCCACATTGATATTCGCAATAACTAATTTTTCACTGAACGGAATTACCGCCCATGCCGCCAGCGCGAAAACAAACGTCAAAAACGGCGCCAAATAATAAACAAACCGGTTCGCGCCCGTGGGCACGACGGTTTCCTTCATCATCAATTTCAAACCATCGGCGAAGGGTTGTAGCAGCCCGAACGGCCCCACCGTATTCGGCCCCTGGCGTAATTGCATCGCGCCAAGGATTTTGCGTTCCCAATAAGTCAGGTAGGCGACACCGATTAATACAACGACGGTGACAACCAATATCCCTGCGAGCATCCACAGGCCGGGCACGAGGTAGAGGTTGATGAAATCATCCATCTAAGCCGCCTTCCGCTCTGCCTGCGGCATTAATTCCACGACGCATTTCGCCATGGTTTCGCTGGCGCGTGCGATGGCGTTGGTTTGATAGAAATTCGCAAAGGCGGGCTGGAAAGGCGTTGGGTCAATTGGCCCGGGCGTGCCGAATTCCGCCATTTCAGCGGCAACGATTTTACCGATGTGACGGAAAGTGGGCGCAACATTCGCCAGATCCGCGCGCACATCCGCAATCGTGGTGTAATTCAACGGCGCGCCGACGTAATCCGATAACGCGCGGATGATTTTCCAATCCTCACGCGCCTCGCCGGGCGGGAAGACGGCCTGGCGCGCGTGCTGTGCGCGGCCTTCGGTATTCACATAAGTTGCGTTCTTTTCGGTATAAGCCGCGCCGGGCAAAATCACATCGGCGTGACCAGCGGCGCGGTCGCCGTGGTGGCCCTGGTAAATCACAAAGGCGCCTTTGAGTTTCTCAACATCCACTTCATCCGCGCCGAGCAGGTAAACGGCTTTCACCTGACCACCCGCAACGCCTTGATAAATCTTGCCGATATCGCGTCCGGCAGGCGGCATGAAACCCACGGCCAGCGCCGTCGGCAAGCCGATTTGCGCGTGCAGGACATTGAAACCGTTCCACGCCCCGCGCATCAGATATTTTTGCGCGATACGCGAAGCCGCCGCATGCACCGCGCCGCCGTCCTTTCGGGCCAAGGCGGAAATACCCACGATCATCATCGGATTTTTCACGGCGGCCAGACGGTCCGCGATGGGATGGCGCCCTTCCGCAACCTGTTGCAGCAGCGTTGAAACATCGCCCAGTTGTTCGGCGGGATAAGTCAGATCGTATGCCGTGCCGATATTGGCAACTTCGCAATTGCCGCTATTCACGCGTTTTAAAATACGCGCGTTCAGCACAGCGGCCTCGGTGCGCGGGTTCGTGCCGACCAGCAAAATCAAATCCGCCTGGTCGATGCTGGCGATGGTGGAATTAAACGTCCAGCCAGAGGGTTGCGAAACATCAAACGTCTCACCGCGCTGGCGGCATTCCATGTTTTGCGAACCGAGCGTCTCCAGCCAGCGGCGCAGCGCCAAAATTTCTTCCGCCGCCGCCAGATCGCCCGTCACGCCCGCGATCGCATCACCGCGCAGACCTGTTAATTTTTCCTGCATATGACGAAACGCATCATCCCACGAAACTGGCGTGAGTTTCCCCCGCACGCGAATGTATGGCATGTCGAGGCGCTGGCGTTTCAAGCCGTCCAGCGCAAAACGCGTGCGGTCTGAAATCCATTCCTCGTTAATATCTTCATTCAGGCGCGGCAGGATGCGCATCACTTCGCCGCCGCGCGCATCAACGCGGATAGCTGACCCCAGCGCATCCATCACATCCACCGATTCCGTTTTGCGCAGCTCCCACGGGCGCGCCTTAAACGCATAGGGTTTGCTCGTCAAAGCACCCACCGGGCAAACATCAATCATATTGCCCGACAGCTCGCTGCTCACCGCCGCCTCAATATAAGGCCCGATTTCCGCGTGTTCGCCGCGGAACATTTGGCCCATTTCACTATTCCCCGCCACTTCCTCAGAAAACCGGACGCAGCGCGTGCAATTGATACAGCGGTTCATGGAGGTTTTAATCAGCGGCCCCAATTCCTTATCCACCACTGCGCGTTTGTTTTCCTCAAACCTGCTGCGGTCAAAACCATAGGCCATGGCCTGATCCTGCAAATCACATTCCCCGCCCTGGTCGCAAATGGGGCAATCCAGCGGGTGGTTGATGAGCAGGAATTCCATCACGCCCTTGCGCGCCTTATGCACCATTTCGCTGCCGGTCAGGACTTCCATTTTATCGGCGCAGGCCATGGCGCAGGACGCCACCGGTTTCGGCGCGCCTTTGACCTGAACCAGGCACATGCGGCAATTCGCCGGAACGGACAATTTATCGTGATAGCAAAAGCGCGGGACCTCTATCCCCAATTGCTCACAGGCCTGGAGGATGGAAGTCCCCGGCTCAACTTCAAGGCTGACGCCATCGATGACAACTGTGGGCATATTCTGTTCCGCGTACCGAACGTTCTGTTTGGGTTATTCCTAATACGTTAACCGGAATTTGAATAGGGTAATTCTAGAATTACCCTATAAATTTCTTGACTTGCCCGCTGCAAATATGCTCGATTGCCGCAATTCGTTCTTAACTTAAATTGTAAGGGATTACCTTATGACTGCAGGATTTTTGGCAAAACTATTTAGGCGCAAATCAGCCGGCCAAACTATTCCGGCTATTTCGGCGGGCTCGCAGGTTCCTGTGATTGTGGAATTGATTAAGCCTCTGCCCAATGGAGGCCGCATTATTGCCGTTATGCCTGATGATATTCTATCAATTCAGGACAGAGACGCTATAGCCGCACATTTAGTTGGGCGTCTTCATCCTGATATCAAGAATAGCATCCAAATCAAATCCGGAGACTCTCAGGCAAAAGCAAGACATGCAAGGTATGGCGGCCAATGGGAATTAGAGACGGTACATGATACGAAACAACTAAAACTCGCCGTCAGGGCTGCTTCCATTGGAACACCGGATGGCGAACCGATCAATTTAACGCTCACAAAACCGGAGGAAGTTTTATCTGAAACAGCGAGAATTGCCTCTGCATTTGGAATCGAACCAAAAGCTTTGGTGCTTGCTCTTTGTTCAAGTTCCGCAGCAGAGCTTGCAGCTTTTGGATTAACAACCCCTGAAGTTCTTGAACTTGGCGAAAAAATACTTCATGTACGCAATTCAACTCACCGGCAAGCACTTCCCTGACAACTAGGCTGCAACCGTCACGCGCCCACGCAGCCGCTTCTCAATCTCCGGCCGGAAATGGCGGATTAATCCCTGGATAGGCCAGGCCGCCGCGTCGCCGAGGGCGCAGATGGTGTGGCCTTCGATTTCTTTGGTCACGTCGAGGAGGTTGTCGATATCTTTGCTTTCAGCATTCCCCGTCACAAAACGTTCCATGACGCGCCAGAGCCAGCCGGTGCCTTCGCGGCAGGGGGTGCATTGGCCGCAGCTCTCGTGCATGTAGAATTTCGCCAGGCGCGCGATGGCTTTGATCAGATCGGTCGACTTATCCATGACAATCACGCCCGCAGTTCCGAGGCCCGATTGCACCGCGCGCAGGCTGTCGAAATCCATCAGGACCGTGTCGCAGATTTCTTTTGGAATCATCGGTGTGGACGAGCCGCCGGGGATGACGGCCAAAATATTATCCCAGCCGCCGCGCACGCCGCCCGCGTGTTTTTCAATCAGGTCGCGCAGGGGGATGCCCATTTCTTCCTCAACATTGCAGGGTTTATTCACATGCCCCGATATGCAGAAAATTTTCGTGCCCGTGTTTTTCTCTCGCCCCAAACCCGCGAACCACGCGGGACCGCGCCGCAAAATCGTCGGCACGACGGCGATAGATTCGACGTTATTCACCGTTGTCGGACAAGAATATAAACCCGAGCCCGCCGGGAACGGCGGCTTATTACGCGGCTGGCCTTTTTTGCCTTCCAGGCTTTCAATCAGCGCGGTTTCCTCGCCGCAAATGTATGCGCCCATGCCGCGGTGCAGATAAACATCGCAATCAAAACCACTGCCGCAGGCGTTTTTGCCGATCAGGCCGGCGGCATAAGCCTCATCAATCGCGCGTTGCAGGTTGCTGCACTCGCCCGCGAATTCGCCGCGCACGTAAATGTAACAAGCATTCGCCCCGATGGCGTAACAGGCGATCAAACAGCCTTCGATCAGTTTATGCGGATCGTGGCGCAGGATGTCGCGGTCTTTGCAGGTGCCCGGCTCGCCTTCATCGGCGTTCACCACCAGATAATGCGGCTTGCCGGAATCCTTGGGCATAAAAGACCATTTCATGCCCGTCGAAAACCCCGCGCCGCCGCGCCCGCGCAGGCCGGAAGCCTTGACCTCTTCAATGATCGCGTCTCGCCCCTTGGCCAGCAAATCTTTCGTCCCCGCCCAATCGCCGCGCGCCTTTGCGCCCGCCAAGCCCCAGTCTTGAAAGCCATAGAGGTTGGTGAAAATTCGGTCGGAATCTTTCAGCATGTTTTACCCGTCATTCGCGGCTTTGACGGGCGCGGCCGGTTCGGAGGTATGGCGGCCGCTTTGCGGGCCTGCCTTAACTTCCTTGCCCACGGCCAGGTCCGTCAGAATTTTTTTGGTATTTTCCGGCGTCAGGTCTTCGTAATAAGTCGATGACGATTTTGTATCCACCTGCATCATCGGCGCATTGACGCAAGCGCCCAGGCATTCGACTTCGCATAAGGTGAATTTTCCGTCTGCTGTTGTCTCGCCCAACTTGACGCCCAAATGATCTTCACAGGCCTCAACAATCTTATCCGAGCCGCGCAGCCAGCAGGGCGTGGTGGTGCAAACCTGCACATGATACGTCCCCACGGGCGCAAGGTTATACATCGTGTAAAACGTCGCGACCTCATACACGCGCACGCGCGCCATGCCGAGCATTTCCGCCACATAATCCATCGCCGCGCGCGGCAGCCAATTGTCGTTTTGCTGCTGCGCCAGATGGAGCAAGGGCATCACGGCCGATTGCTGAAACCCTTCGGGATATTTTTTAATGACTGCTTCGGCCTTGGCCAAGTTTTCCTTGGTAAAAGCAAAGGCGGCAGGTTGCTGGGGATTAAACAGGGCTTTCATCGAAGTTCTTCCGAACCCCATTCATACTGGCTCCCACCAAAGCTGGCAAGCTTGGGATGGTATTTTACCCGAAATAAATGTCAGCTCATGCTTCCAGCTGCAAAGCTGGCGCCGGTGTTTTTCTTCCGCCGGATCGCGGGTCCGGTTTAATCTCCGCTGGAGGTTTTCCTGCTTTCTTTGAAAGCGCCCAACGCTTGGCTTGCTCTCTAAGCTCTCCGCGCGCTTCCACTGTTGGGTGCTCTTCAAAAAAAGACAGAAGTTTCCCGCAAATTTCTCCGGCCGGCAGACTATCGCCTTTATTACGCCAGGAACTGATCAACCCCAACATTGGCACAGTAATCTCCTGCCCGGTTTCTTGGCTCAGAAAACCCGCCATTGTCTTAATTTCCAAAGCGAAGCCGCCTGGCTCGACGCGCAGCTCTTTCAGCCCGTCTTGCAAAAATTCCACATCGTGTTTTTTCATAGAAAATCTCCCAATTTCACCTGGGTATAGCAAAACACCCTGGGAAAATCAAAGAAATTATCGCTGTCAGGCAACGCTTTGCGATTACGCGGCTTTTTTCTGCTCGGTAAAGGCGGCGGCGACGTAACCCTCAATGGTTTTATTGAGCGTGTCCAGCTGATCGACAAAGAAGTGATCCGCGCCCGTCATCGTGCGGTAATCAATCGTGATGCCTTTTTGCAAACGCAGGCTTGAGACCATCGTATCCACGATCGGCTTGGGCACAACCTTGTCTTCATCGCCTTGTAAAATCAGGCCGCTGCATGGGCATGGCGCCAGGAAATCGAAAGCAAACATATTCGCGGGCGGCGCGACGACAACGAAACGATCCGTTTCCGGACGGCGCATCAAAAGCTGCATCGCAACCCAGGCGCCGAAGGAAAATCCGGTAATCCACAGCGCGCGCGATGTTGAGTTATGCGCCTGCAAGAAATCCAATGCGGATGAAGCATCCGCCAATTCCCCTTCGCCTTCACCCCATTCGCCCTGGCTTTGCCCGACGCCGCGGTAGTTGAAACGCAAAGTGGAAAAACCCAATTTGCTGAAGGTCTGATACATTGCGTAAGTGACCTTGTTATTCATCGTGCCGCCGTGCAGCGGGTGTGGATGGCAAACAAGGGCGACGGGGGCATTGGGAACTTTACTATGTTGATAACGCGCTTCGATACGACCGGCCAAACCTTGGATAATGACTTCAGGCATAGGGCAAACCTCTGGGTTAGAGTTTCAGGGTTCCCGCCGCGTCTGCAGGTAACCCGTTCTGGGACGGGGAGACTATAACACTATTTGCCATGGCAAATGCAACAGTGTTATTTAGCGGGAGTGATGGAAATTTATCTTGACTATAATGCAAACGCCCCGTTAATGCCCGCCGCTCGCGCGGCGGTGGTGGCGGGATTGGACTTGCTCAACGCCTCATCCGTGCATTGGGCGGGACGCGCAGCGCGGTCAGCCGTCAGCACGGCGCGCGGGCATATTGCCGAATATCTGAGTGTGCGGCCCGCGCAAGTTATTTTTACGAGTAGCGCGACGGAAGCTCTTGTCACCGCTCTGCGCGGCGTGTCGGCGGGCGATCATATCATTAGCGCGGTTGAACATGACGCAGTGCGCGCGACAGCGGCGCAGGCGAAAATTATTCCGGTGACGGCGGATGGTTTGATTGATTTGGCAAGCTTGGAAAGTCATTTGAAAAGCGCCGCCGCGCCTGCCTTGGTCGCCGTGCAATTCGTCAATAATGAAACCGGCGTCATTCAGCCGGTTGCGGAGGTGATGAAACTCTGCCGCAAATATGGCGCGCTGTTTGTATGTGATGCGGTGCAGGCGGTGGGGCGCATTTCACTGGAGGATTTGCGCGGCGCGGATATGACCGTGATATCGACGCATAAAATGGGCGGGCCGAAAGGCGCGGCGGCTTTGGTTTTGCGTGAAGGCCTGGCCATCACCCCATTATTGACCGGCGGCGGGCAGGAAGAGCGCCGCCGCGCGGGCACGGAAAACGTCGCGGCGATCATGGGCATGGGCGCGGCAGTGGAACATATTTCGGATAGTTTGAATATCATGCCGCAACTCGCCGCCTGGCGCGACGGAATGGAAAAAGAAATCTCATCCGCCTTGCCGCCAAATAAAAATGGAGCGCAAATTTTCGGAAGCGCCACGCCGCGCATTGCGAATACATCAATGCTAGCTTTGCCGGGCGCGAGTGCCTCAACACAATTGATGAATTTGGATTTGGCGGGGATTGCGGTTTCATCCGGCTCTGCTTGCAGCAGCGGCAAGGTGACGGCGTCACACGTCGTCAGCGCGATGGGTTTTGCACCCGATATCGCCGGCGCCGCGATCCGCGTTTCCGGCGGCTGGGCGACGCGCGCGGAGGATTTTCAGCGCTTCACCAAAACTTATATTGAAATAGCGAAAAGATTAGCCTAGGTAATCCCGCATGAGCAAAATAACCTTTATCCAAAAAGACGGCACGCCCACGAACGTCGATGCGCCCGACGGCCTGACGGTGTTGGAAGTCGCGCGCAAGCATAACGTGGATCTGGAGGGGGCGTGCGAAGGCTCACTGGCTTGCTCCACTTGCCACGTCATCGTCGACCCCAAATATTACGACACCCTGCCTGAGGCGAGCGAGGATGAGGAAGATATGCTCGACCTGGCGTTCGGCCTGACCAAGACATCGCGCCTGGGCTGCCAGATTTGCATGGCGCCGGAACTGGATGGGCTGGTGGTGACCATCCCCTCCGCCACACGCAACGCGCAGAGCTAGGCGCAGCCGGGAGTATTCGGCAAAAAATGACAAACAACCCTATAGACCCCCCAATCCGGCTAATAATGTTGCATGTTTGTATATGAAAACTTTCCTAAAGTTGCGCGCATTTTTGGCTTTGAAAACCGCGTCGAAACCCATCTTAAAAACAATTAACGGCTCCGAAGAGCCGTTAACCCAATTTCAAACGTAATCGCGAAAAAGGCGATTAGCGTTTGTCAGATGCCATTGGATTGGCGGGTTTGCCGTCAGAACTGCATGAACCATCTTTGTTCGCAGGATTTTTGTTGTCTTGCGGTTTTTGATTTTGATCTGGTTTCGGCATTGCGGAATTGTTTGGCGTGGTGGGCGCTGTAGCAGGTGTTGTCATAGGATTTCCTTTGGTATCCATCCAAATAATTTCAGATAGACAACAGGATTAGGCTTTTGCCCATCTTATTCCTATGCCTTGCACGCCGCGTTTAAATAAGGGGGCTATGTTGATTAGGATCTGACGGAAAAATTACAAAGCCGCGCCCGTCGGCCCTATCTTTATAATCTCTGGTTTTATAGTCTCTGGACAGAGACCTAAACTTCTTACTTCTTTAATTACATTATTCGCCACATAGCGGCGCATTTCCGAGATGGCGGGAACTGCCGCAGCATGCGGCGAAGTCAGGACGCGGTCTTTATTACTTTCTGTATAAAGAAAATTAAATTCCCGCATTCCGGTGGCGTCTATGCCAAAGCGAATATCGGGACGTTCCTGCATTGCCCGTTCCAATCCCGTCATGGATACAATTCCCGCGCGGGAAGTGTTAATCAAAACGGCATTTTCCGGCATGCTTTTAATGAGATCGTAAGTGATCAACTCTTTGGTTTCGGGTGTTAAGGCGATATTCAAACTTACGAATTGCGATCTTTGCATCAGCGTTTCCAATGGTTCAAACGTTCCGAATTGCGTTATTTCCGCGTGCGCTTCGGGATGTTTTGTCCAAAAATGGAATTGTTTCGGGCCAAAAGACCGAAGCCGCGTTGCAAGCTCCTTTGCTATATTGCCCGCACCAATGATGCCGATCGTTGAATTCAATAGGGAGATGGGTTTAATACTAAGGCCGTCTCGTTCCCGCCCTGTGCGGCAAGCTTCCTGTCCGCCCGGCAAGGCCTTAGCCAGCGCGAGCATCATGCCTAAGGCGTGTTCGGCGACAAAGGGCGCGTTAATGCCGTATGCGGTAACCAATTTAATTCTCCGCCGCGCCAAGGCTTCCATATTGATGTTGTCTGTGCCTGTCGCAATGGTTCCAATAACCTTGAGGCGGGGAAGCTGCGATAAAATTTCTGCCGAAAACGGTTCCTCCGTTCCGATAATAAGCGCATCGCAATCCGGATGATCCGTAACTTCATTCATCGCGTTGACGCGCGAAGTCGGAAAAACAATTTCATCAAATTGACACTGTAATGTTCCCATGGCTTCCGCCTCTTGAGCGAATGCAGGGTTAGCTATGAATACTTTGGACATGGTTGAACCGAGCAATAAGGGATTAAGAATAGTCCGACTTTAAAACTCGCGAAGGGCCAGAGTCAAACATTTTATAGCACCGCCCGCACATCGGTTTCAGGGATGTTTTTGGCGACGAAGGCCTGGCCCGCGCCGCGCAGTAAAATGAAATTCAATTCGCCCCGATTATTTTTCTTGTCGCCGCGCATGCGGGTGAGGATTTCGTCCGCAGTGAATTGGCCGTAAAATTTCGGATCGATGGGCAGGCCGACGTGGCCCAGGTGCATTTCGATGCGGCGGATGAGCGCGGCGTCGCTGTGGCCCAGGTGGGCGGAGAGTTCGGCGGCTTTGACGAGGCCCAGCGCGACGGCTTCGCCATGCAGCAATTCACCCGTGTAACTGCACAGCGCTTCATAAGCATGACCAAAGGTGTGGCCGAGGTTGAGGAGCGCGCGGCGGCCCGTGCGTTCCTCGGGATCCTGCATCACCACATCGGCCTTGTGTTTCACGGCGGTATAAATGGCGTGCTGCAAGGCCGCATCATCCAGCGCGAGCAGCGCGGACGCGTGGGCTTCGCACCAAGCGGCAAAAGCTTCATCCAAAATCAAACCCATTTTGTAAATTTCGACATAACCCGCCAGCAATTCGCGCGGCGGTAGGGTTTTCAAAACTTGCAGATCGATGATGACGAGTGATGGATGATGAAAGGCGCCGATCAGATTTTTGCCTTCAGGCGCATTGATGCCGGTTTTGCCGCCGACGCTGCTATCCACCTGTGATAATAACGTGGTTGGAATTTGCACATAACGAATGCCGCGCAAAACCGTCGCCGCTGCAAATCCTGCCAGATCACCCACCACGCCGCCGCCCAGGGCGATTAAAATACTGTTGCGGTCGACGCCGCCCGCCAGCAATTGGCGCGTGACATATTCGTATTGCGTGAACGATTTGCTGCCCTCGCCCGCCGGCACGACAATCGGCGCGCCGATATCGAGCGAGGCCGCGCGCAAAGCGGAAATCAACGGCATCAAATGATGCTGCGCGCAGTGCTCATCCGTCAACACAAACACCCGCGTCGGCGCGAGCGGCGTGATCAGCGCTCCCGCCTCCGCCAATGCGCCTGCGCGAATGACAATGTCATAGACATGATCCACCAATCCAATGCGCACATTCCCGGTCACTGCTGAAGAACTCCATTTCTTTGCTGCACGGCATAAGCATGCAAGCGGTCCAGCACAACATCCAGCGTCTGCCAGCGCGTGAAATTATCGGTGTCCACCACCAATGCCGCCTCGGCATAAAGCGGATAACGTTTTTCCATCAAATCCGCCAGCACCGCGGCGGGATCGGCGGTTTGCAATAACGGCCGGTGTTTGCCGCGCTGGGTGCGGTAAACCAGGGTTTCCAAAGTCGCGCGCAGCCAAACGGAAATCGCGCGTTCCTTGATCATCTCGCGCGTCGCGGCCTGAACGAATGCGCCGCCGCCCGTCGCCAAAATCATCGGCCCCTGGTCCAGTAAATCACCAATCACACGGCGTTCGAGTTCGCGGAATTTTTCCTCGCCGAAACGGTCGAAAATCTCGCTGATCACCAAACCGCCGATGCGCTCGATTTCGTGATCGGAATCATGAAACGGCAAGCCCAGTTTCTCCGCCAGATGCTGGCCCAATTGCGTTTTGCCCACGCCCATCAGACCCACCAGGACAATCGGCCGACCCAGCGATTTAATCGCCTGCAAATAACGGGCATAGGGGCCCATTGAGTTGGCTGATGGTTGGTTGCCTGTCATGCGTAAATATGGTTTACCTGCTGAATGGCTTTCGGCCAAGAGTGGAGAAGACAGGGATGTTAAAGTATTTATTCGCCGCATTAATCATTGCAGTGGCAGGCGGCATCGCGGCCTTAACATTTTGGCGCATTCCCGCGCCCGGCAAAGCGGTTGAAGTGGTAATTCCGAATGATCATTTCAAACTTTAAACGTTTATGCGCACTTTCCGCATTGTTATTCCTGGCAGGCTGTTTGCCCGCGCCAGCGACCGGCGAATTGCGTACAACGCCTTCGCCTGAAGAAGCCGCCTATAACGCCGATCTGGCCCAGTTCAAACGCGCGGAACAGGCGGCTTTGAACGTCGGCACGAAAAACATTCCGGCACAGGGCCGTCTGCGTGACGCTGGGCTGGGAGAAATCGGCATGCGCTCGGTGGCGCAGCGGCTGGACCGCATTTCCTTGTGGCGTGATGAGGCCGATAAAAATCCGGTCAGCAGCACAATTTGGGACGGCGCGAAACCTCAAGACGTCGCGGTTATTCTGCCCAGCCTGATCGGCAGCAAGCATGAAGAAGTGAAAAAAATCACCCTGCGCATCGCCATGTCGGCGGTTTATACGCCTGAAGGCCCCGAGAATACGGATGCGATGGATTACGTGCGCTGGCGCGCGGCAGTGCTGGCGGCGGATAAAAAATACACCCAGGCCGCGCGGTTGTTAAACGTCGTGCGGATTGGGCGTGATAGCGGCACAGATCTGGTCATGCGCATCGCCTATGAATTGGCGAGCGAACAACCTGAAGCCGCGTGCGTTGAAAGCATGGCGGCCGGGCACGCGGGCGATACGCCGTTTTGGCAAGGCATGCAGGCGCTGTGCGCCTGGCAGATGGGCGATGCGAGCGCGGCACGGCAAGCGGCAACGGCGATTGCCGATGATGAAATCAAAGCCGCCGCGGAAAAATTGAACGGCGGCAATCCCAAGCCTTTGATCGCGGCGCTGGTAAACGGTTCCGGCGCCTTGCCGGTGGCGCAGCCTCTGCCCGATAACAAGGATATGATAGACCGCCTGAAAAGCCTGTTATCCGATATCAAGGATGCGGATGACAGCGCGGCGGCGTTAAAGGACAAACAGGGCGAGGTATTATTGCTCGCGCTAGGCTCCTTGGCGGCTGAAAATCGCGGTGACGATACGCAAAGCGTCACGCATGACGCACTGAAGCTGGTGGGGTTTTAAATCACCTTGTCATCCCGGCTCGGCGCGCCTAACGGCGCTTGGCCGGGATGACATTATTTATAAGCGACCTTTACAATCTCATAAACCTTCGACCCGCGCGGCGTCACGACTTCAACATTTGCGCCCTGCGATTTGCCGATCAGCGCGCGCGCGACCGGGGAGGTGATGGAGATTTTACCCTTGGCGATATCCGCCTCGAATTCGCCGACGATTTGGTAGACAACTTTGTCGTCCGTGTCTTCGTCAATCAGCGTCACCGTCGCGCCGAATTTAATTTGTTTGCCGGATAGTTTGGAGGGGTCGATCACCTCCGCGCGCGAAATTTTGTCTTCGAGTTCCAGAATCCGGCCTTCGATAAAACTCTGCCGCTCCCGCGCCGCGTGGTATTCGGCATTTTCGGATAGGTCGCCATGTTCGCGCGCCTCCGCGATCGCCTTGATGACTTCCTGGCGGTCGGTGTGTTTGAGCTGCTTCAATTCCCCTTCCAAAGAGGTGAAACCACGCTCGGTCATGGGCACTTTTTGCACTGCGGACATTTTTTCTATCCTAGGTTGAATTTAGAGCCAATTAACCTAGCAATTCTGGGCGCGGTTTTCAAGGAAAAAGGGATTGTCATCCCGAAAGCTAGCGTAGCTGCTATCCGGGATATCCCGTCAATTAAGCACTTCACTGTCAGGGGATCCAGGCTCTGCGCCACTACGTGGCTTGGCTGGGATGACACTATGCCGCTTTTTGTGCTTTTCCCGTACCTGCGGGCAGATAGCTTTGCAGCTTTTCCACCGTCAAATTCGCCGCGCCGCAGGCCTGGAGAGCTTCGATCGCCTCCACCGCCGCGCGGGCACCGGACAGGGTCGTATAATGCGGGATATTATGCATCAAGGCCGTGCGGCGGAGTGAGAAACTGTCCGCCGTCGCCTGGGCGCCCGCCACGGTATTGATGACCAATTGCACTTCACCGTTAATCATCGCGTCGACGATATGCGGCTGGCCTTGATAGACCTTGTTGATGCGCTGCGCGGCAACGCCGCTGTCCAGCAAAAATTGCGCCGTGCCGTCCGTCGCGATGATTTTGAAACCGAGTTCGGATAATTTTTTTGCGGTGGGGATGATGAATTGTTTGTCGCGTTCTTTGACAGAGATAAACGCCGTGCCTTTAGTCGGCAGCATAAAACCCGCGCCCATGATGGCTTTGACATAGGCAAGCGGGAATTCGGCGTCGATGCCCATGACCTCGCCCGTCGATTTCATTTCGGGGGAGAGCAAGATATCTACGTTCTGGAATTTGTTGAACGGAAAGACGGGCGCTTTCACTGCCGTGTGTTTCGGATGCTGTTCCGTCAGATTGAACGCGGCCAGTTTTTCACCCGCCATCACGCGCGCGCCGATTTTGGCGACTTCAACGCCGGTGGCCTTAGCGACAAACGGCACCGTGCGCGAGGCGCGTGGGTTGACTTCGAGCAGGTAAATTTCATCGTCCTTAATCGCGAATTGGATATTCATCAGACCGACGACGTTCAATGCCTTCGCCAGCGCGCGGGTTTGGATGCGGATTTCGTTTTGCAGTTTTTCGGACAATGAATAAGGCGGCAGGGCACAGGAACTGTCACCGGAATGCACGCCTGCTTCTTCGACATGTTCCATGATGCCCGCGATAAAAACATTTTCGCCGTCGGCGATGGCGTCGACATCAACCTCGCCCGCATCGAGTAAAAAGCTGTCGAGAAGCAATGGACTATCACCGGAAATTTTAATCGCGGAATTGATATAGCGTTCCAGCCCCGCTTCATCCGTCACGATTTCCATGCCCGCGCCGCCGAGGACGTAGGATGGACGCAGGACGATGGGATAACCCACACTGGCGGCGACGCGGCGCGCTTCATCAACGCTGCGCGCGATGCCGTTAGCGGGTTGTTTCAGACCGAGTTTTTCCACGAGTTGTTGGAAACGTTCGCGGTCTTCGGCCAAGTCAATCATATCGACAGACGTGCCCAAAATCGGAATCCCAGCCGCCTGCAAATCATGCGCGAGTTTCAGCGGCGTCTGGCCGCCGTATTGCACGATGACGCCGAGGAGTTCGCCATTCGACGCTTCGCGCTGAATGACTTCAATCACGTCTTCCGCCGTCAGCGGTTCGAAATACAAACGGTCGGACGTATCATAATCCGTTGAAACCGTTTCCGGGTTGCAATTGATCATGATGGTTTCTATGCCGACTTCGCGCAGCGCATAGGCGGCATGGACGCAGCAATAATCAAATTCAATCCCCTGCCCGATGCGGTTCGGGCCGCCGCCAAGAATGACGATTTTGCGGTTGGCGGACGGGTTCGCTTCGCAAGTGGATTTGCCGAAGGATTGATTTTCATAAGCGCTGTAAAAATAATTCGTGCTGGCCGGAAATTCCGCCGCGCAGGTATCGATGCGGCGAAAGGCCGGACGCACGTTCAATTGATGACGCATGTTACGCACATTGATTTCCGGCTGGCCGGTGAGTTTCGCAATGCGCGCATCGGAAAAGCCCATGCGTTTCAGCGCGCGCAAACCCGCTTCATCTTTCGGCAAACCGTTTTTCTGTAATTCTTTTTCCGTCTGCACAATGGCGTTAATTTGTTCCAGAAACCACGGATCAATTGCGCTGGCAGCGTAAATTTCAGCAACCGTCATGCCCCGCCGGAAAGCTTCGGCAACGGCGAGGATGCGTTGCGGTGTCGCCTTGGCAACCACAGCAATGAGACCTTCGCGCGTGTCCGGCAGCCACGGCTGGTCGTCAAATCCGGCCAGGGATTTTTCCATGCCGCGCAGCGCTTTTTGCATGCTCTCTTGGAAATTGCGACCGATTGCCATGACCTCGCCCACCGATTTCATTTGCGTGGTAAGCGATGAATCCGAACCACGGAATTTTTCGAACGCAAAGCGTGGAATTTTCGTCACGACATAATCAATCGTCGGTTCAAACGACGCGGGCGTGATTTTTGTGATGTCGTTCTGCAATTCATCGAGCGTATAACCCACCGCCAATTTCGCCGCGACTTTCGCAATCGGGAAACCCGTCGCCTTGCTCGCCAGCGCGGATGAACGCGACACGCGCGGGTTCATTTCGATCACGATCATGCGGCCGTTTTTCGGGTTGATCGCGAATTGCACGTTGCTGCCGCCCGTTTCAACACCGATTTCACGCAGGCATGCGATGCTGGCGTTGCGCATAATCTGATATTCTTTATCTGTCAGCGTCAGCGCGGGCGCGACGGTGATGCTGTCGCCCGTATGCACGCCCATCGGGTCCAGGTTTTCAATCGAGCAGACAATAATGGCGTTATCCGCGCGGTCGCGGACGACTTCCATTTCGTATTCTTTCCAGCCCAAAACGGATTCTTCGATCAAAACTTCCGTCGTCGGCGAAGCAGCCAAGCCGCCGCGCACGATGCTTTCGTATTCTTCGCGGTTATAAGCGATGCCGCCGCCCGTGCCGCCAAGGGTAAAGGACGGGCGGATAATCGCGGGCAGGCCAATATCGGGCAGCGCTGCCAGCGCCTCATCAAAATTATGCACCACGCGCGATTTCGGGCAATCCAAACCGATTTTGAGCATCGCGTCTTTAAACAATTGGCGGTCTTCGGCCTTTTTAATCGCCTCACGGTTCGCGCCAATCAATTCGATGTTCAATTCTTCCAGCACGCCCATATCGGCGAGTTTCAGCGCGGTATTCAACGCCGTCTGGCCGCCCATGGTCGGCAATAACGCCTGCGGGCGTTCTTTGCGCAGAATTTTCGCGACGGTTTCCGGCGTGATCGGTTCGATATAGGTCGCATCTGCCATATTCGGATCGGTCATGATCGTGGCGGGATTGGAGTTGATCAGCACTACGCGGTAACCCTCGTCCCGGAGCGCCTTGCAGGCCTGGGCGCCGGAATAATCGAACTCACAAGCTTGGCCGATAATGATGGGTCCAGCGCCGATAATCGCGATGGTTTGGATATCTGTACGTTTTGGCATTAAAGCGGTGTTATAGGCACCGCTTTAACTTCCCGCAAGCAAAAACTATCGGATTAGGCGCTTAAAACACGATATTCGTTGTCATGCCCGCCTTGATAGCAAGCGCCGTCTTTGCAGCGCGTGCAAATACGGTTGTGCGAACCATGGGAGTTGAACGCCGTGTTACACATCAGGCAATTACGCGGCTTTTTAAGATTTTGCGACGAGGCCTCAACGACTGCGCCGCTGTAACTGCGTACATGGGCAATCGAAACCACGTTGGAATGGACCAAAACCGGGCGGCGCGGGGTTTTATTCGGCACCTGTGGCTTGCGGCCCGACGGCGCGCGGCGTTCCAGGCCGATGCGCACGGCTTGGGTCTGAACGGCGGAAACCGTGCGGTTCAGGCGCAGGGCGATTTCTTCAACGGGTACGCCTTCGACCCACATCGCGCGCAGGTCTTCCCATTGCTGGGCCCAGGTGACGGTAGCGGGTTCTAGGGTTTTTAATTGTTTTAGGGTGCTTTTATGTGCGAGCATGTCAAAAAATCTCCGGTTAAGTATGCGTAAAGGTTTTTAAATGTTGTTTAATATGATCAGGAAACCTGACTTTTTCATCGTATCAAATCCGCTTAGGCAATGTCAATAAAATTTTATATAAATTTATGATTTGTTTAACACTAATTAAATTATGACAATTTTTTGAAGTAAATATGACAGAATTACTACATTGTAAAATAAAGTTCAATAAAACTTTAAGTAATTTGTTTGGAACGCCGCGCGCCTGTATGATAAGATGAAAAGTACGTATAGTATGGCAATGAATCGCGGCGAATGAGGCACATGATGCGCACACTCCTTTCTTTAATATTAGTAACTGCTTTGGCGCTGCCGGTTCCGGCTTTTGCACAGGCCACATCATCCAATCCCGCGACGGATCCCGACGGTAAAATGTTTCCGGACATTTCCGACATGAGGGGGCAGGTAAACCAGAATACAGCGGTTACCATTCCGCCTTATAATGATGACGGCACTGAAAAGAGCGCAGGCAACGATGACGGCAACGGGGCGACGACAACCCAGCAGACCTTATACAGCATCGGCGATGCAAAACGTGATATTGATAGAGACACCAAGGCAGGCTTGCCCTTTGCCAATGCCTGCAATCCCGTGATCTGGGCGCGCCTGAAGCAGCAGCAGCAATTCCAGGCTTTACAGCAAACCGCCGCCGCGATGGCCATGAACAATCAGGCAACCAATGCGGTCGGCAAAGGCTCATGCGTGCAAACCGCTGCGGGCAATACGCGTCAAACAGTCCTTCAACAGGTTCAAAACAAATTACAAAGCAGTCTGACGAATGCAGTCTGTTCCCTGAACTGGTCCAGCCTGCTCGGCTTTTCCTTCAATGCCAGCCTGAATATTTGCCAAAACGGCCAGATATTCGGCGTGAGCGGTAATGGCCAGGCGAACAGCCAGTTGAGCATCGGCGGTCAGGACGCGAGCAAAAAGAATACCGGTTGCGTCACGGGCGGTTCGGTGAGTACGACCACCATGCAAAACGTCGTTAATATAACGCAACAAATCAAACCTGTGACGACCCAACAGGTATCCAGTAACGGTGGTAATACCGTCGGGAATTTTAAGACCACCTCCGTGCCGGTTCCCACAAGCGGTTGCAGCGGTTTCAGTTTCGGCCTCGGCAACGGGTTTGGCCTTCCCGGTAACAGCGGCAGCAGTTGCGGCATCGCAGGCCTGCTGAGCAACGCCGCGAACGGCGGTTCCTCGGGCGGCAGCCACACCACTGGCGGCGGCACGACCGGCAACTCAGGCAACGGCACATCAAGCGGCGCAGGCGGCAGCACGATATCACATACAGGCGGCCCGATTATTAGCTCCGGCTCCAGTTCCGGCAACCAAACCCATCCGCTTCCGCCGTCATCCGGCAGCAGCAACGGTGGTGGTGGCGGTCACCTAAACCCTTACCAATGATGAATTGGAGAATGACCATGCGAAACATCCTTTCTTTTTCCACTTTCTTGTGCCAGTTGCTTGCCCTTCTTGCGTTATCAACAGGTAATGCTTTCGCGCAGATGCCCTTAACGCCCGCTGCGCCGCCTTGTGTGGGCGGAGGCATGGCTCCCACTGTTGGCTGCGCCAGCAGCGCGGATGTCGCGGCGGCAAAGGATTCTATTACCCAGGCCATTGGCGGCATGAGCCAGGCCGTTACCGACGCAATCGACCTTTTGGCACAGGCAATCACCGATAACGGCGCCGTCGACGATGCGGCCAAGGCCAGCATCAAGACAGAAAACCACGTCAACGCCACCGGCTTGCAAAGCGGCGCGGCAGCCCTGGCCGCCATTCAACAATATAATCCCACCTATGAGGATTGTGCGCATGCCACGACCAAAATGCTGGCGAAAAAAGTCGGCATGGATTTCCGCACCGACACCACCACGCTCTCGCTTTATGATCCCAAACAGGGCACCAGCGACGCCGCAATTTTAATCAAGGGCCCGCCCGGCGGCGCGACCGCTTACCGGAAAAGCTATGGGGACAAGGTGCAAGCCGCGATGAAAGAAGTCGCCAACGGCACGCCCAGCTATGGCGACAGCGGCACATTCAATCCCGATATGGGACAGGTAAAGGCCTTTTGCCACAGCGATAAATGTTACAATGCCTCTTTGCTGAATCTGGTGAACGGCGCCTTGATCTCTTCCACGCCGGAACGGCCGCCCGTGAACGGCAGCAGCAATTCACAGCTGACCAATTACTTTATGCAGCGCGCGCAATGGGGCGCGGACCGCAGCGAGGCGCGCGAGACTGTCTTTAAGCTTTTGCCCAAAATGTACAAAAGCAAATTATATTACACCCAGGCGCTGGCGAGCTTTAACGGCAATGCGAATGCCGCCACCATTTTAAATCAGGAATATCCCAATTCGCAAAACATCGGCCTGTCGGAATATGAACTTCAGGAAGCGGAGTTTTCCGCCCTGACGGCATCCGAGGAAACCCTGGTTTCCGTCGGCCAGAGCGATAGCCAGCGCCAGCGCGCGGCAGAAACGCTGCAAGCCGCGGCCGCGCAATTGCAGATTGCGAAAACGGAGCGCGATGCTTTTGACAAGGCCTTAAAGGTGATTGAGAATTCGCAGCCGCCCAGCCTTAGCATCGGCGCGGTTGGCACCACGACGTCTTCGCCTTAATTAGGGCTTTAATTAGGATGACGGCAGATAGTTAACGAGGCTCAGGTTTTTTAACTGACCGATGATTGTATAGGTTTCCTGTAACTGCGTTTGCAAAGTGGACAGTTGCGTTGCGAGACCTGGCAGGTCCGCGTCTTCAAGATTGGAAATGTTGCCCTCCACCGTCAATTGGGTGCTTTGATGGCTTGAGACCAAAGATGCCATTTGACCGCGCATAATCCCCAATTGGCCCTGACGAGAGGTAACGGCGGTATTCGCGTTGTCCAGGCGGGCTTTAGCATCCTGGTAAATCGACCAGAAACCGCTGGGGTTACTGGAGTTATATTGCAGGTTCGCGATTTCCGCGAGGCCTTTGATCGCGTCTTGAAACTGGCTTTCATCGCCCTTCATGGTGTAATCCAGCGTCAAGTTATTATCCGCTTGAAACTTATTATTGCCCGCCGCCGCCAGATTGGAGTTATATCCCAATTGGGTTTCCGCCATGCTGTTTAAATTCGCGATAACGGTTGAAGCAGGCGTTCCTGAATTATAAGCCGCAACAATAGCGGCAACATTGGTGTTCGCCGCGCCGGTATTCGTGATGGGCGCCGTGCCGGAATTGTTGCCCGCAAAAACGAAAGAGCCGCCGACGCTGGTATTGACATCCCCTATTAGACTTGAAAGCGCATTCTGCGCGGCGGTTTGAATCATGGCCAAAGTGTTGGCGTCAGGCGTGCCGCCGCCCTGGGCCAGTTTATCCATATCCGCTGCCACGGTTTGCAAGGCATTCGTCATATCCGTCAGCGAGCTATCCATCTGATCGGTTTTTAACTGGACGTTATTGATCGCGCTGATAAAAGTCGTCAGAACATTATCCTGCGCATGCAGATCCAGCGACGTTCCCGCCTTGGTGCCGAGATCGGCATAGACGCCTGCGACCTTGCCCGTGGAGACCTGCTGGGTGATTTTATTCAGCTTTTCATTTAAGGCTGTAATGACATTGCTGTTGAAAAAGTTGGTGCCCTGATTAGATACGGATGTCGTGGACATGGTTGTCTCCTTCTTATTGAATCGCGTTTTCGAGGTCTGAGAACATTTTCTGCACGGCGCTCATCATTCTGGCAGCCGCCGAATAGGCATTTTGCGCCGTGATCGTGTTGGCCATTTCCGTGTCCAGCGAGACCGCGCTTTGGTTCAAAAAGTTCGTTTGCAGGGTGTTTTGATAATTGCTTTCATAGGCGTTGTCCGATTGCACCTGCGAATATTGTCCGGACAGGTTGGAAATGATGTTGTTGCTGTAATTAACAATGGTGCCGCTGCTGGGCAGCGTAATAGACAGGTTACCGCCAGGCCCCAAACCCGTTGTATTAAACGGCGTGTTTGGTGTACCCGAAGAATTGGAATTCGCGCCGAAAGCGTAGTTCAGGACATTCTCGATATTCGTTGTATCGCCGCTATTGAAAGTACCGCCCGCGGTGCCTTGCTGCAACAAAGCCGGATTGCTGATGACCGCCGGATTTATCCGAATGAGGCCGCTGAAACCGGCATAGGTGGTTGGCGTATTGGCTGGTACATTGCCAGCAGGATCCGTAAAAAGCTTGACGTTCTGCGCGCTGAAACGCGATGCCAGTTTCTGCGACATCTCATCCAGCATCGCTTGCGCTTTGGGGAGATCGCTATCGCGCAGCGTGATCAAACCGCCCATTGAACCGTTGGTAATCTCACTGGTGATATCCTGGCCGTCCACCATGATACCGTTGATCGTCGCCGGATAATAACTTTGTGCCGTTATCGGCGCTGAACTGTAACTAAGCGGATGCGCCGTGCCATCCGCCAATAAAGTTCCGCCAGCTGTGCTGACGATGACGGAGCCGTCACTGCCGTTATAGGTGGAAATATTGATCAGCTGCGACAATTGATTGATGGATTGATCGCGCTGGTCTTGCAAGTCGACACTGTCCTGATTGGTGCTTTGCGCTTTGCCGATTTGCGTATTTAAATTGCCGATTTGCGTTAATAATTGATTGACCTGTCCAACTGAATTGGTCAGATCGGAATTTGCGCTGTTGCGCAAATTTTGAATATTTTGCGACACGTTATTGAGTTTATTGGTCAGATTTTCGGCATCATTGACCGCCTGGCTTTGCAAGATATTGTTGCCGGGATCCGCATCAAGCGAAATAAAATCGTTTTGCAAATTGGTCAGCGAGCTGGCAAAGGAAGTGGCGCTGTTAGGCGTGCCGAAAGCCTGCTGCAATTGTTGCAAGCTCTGTTGACGGGTGCTGACGGCGCTTGCCACGCTGTTTTGCGCCCAAACGCTGGACTGGAGATTGGTATTGACGGTGCGTGTCAATTGACCGATGGAAACGCCCGCGCCCAGGCCGCCGATATAGCTTGCCGT
>JABDAM010000011.1 GCA_013289145.1 Alphaproteobacteria bacterium
ACCCCTTCCCGGGACGAGCAAAAAATCCTTGATAAAGTTTTATTCCCTATGCCATATAGAAGTTTGTAATTTAATAACTGCGAGAAAACACCACCATGACAGATAATGCAAATGAGCCTCCATACGAAAATCCAAATACAGGTAAAGATGGCCAATTCCTTTCACCACGCAAGCATCCGGGGGAAAAAGATTTACCGAATTCCAAATCACGCAGCCGTCATGGCGTGAAAATTGAGGGAAAGTATATCGAAGTTACACCAGAGGAAATGGATAGAATATACTTCGGACCTCACCCCTAAACGAAAAAACAAGCTTTACTCCTCGCTTTCCTCTCCCGCCCCCAACGACCGCCGCGCCAGCCACACCGACACCGGTTTTTGCAGTTCCAAGGCGGTTTGATCAATCGCCGCCACGGCCTGTTGCGCCGCCACGGCAGATCTTTCCAAGTGCGTCATCAACCAATCAATCACCGCTTGCGGCACGTTCAATTGCCGGTCGGCGAAAAGTTTTAAATATAATTGCTGCATCAGGATTTCATCCGGTTCCGCCACCTCAACCGCCACCACGCCGCGCAGGCGGGAGGCCAGATCCGGCAGCAGCAATCCCCACTGTTGCGGATAACTCGACGCCGTCATCAAAATTGTCTGCTTGTTTTGCAGCGCCAGATTATACAAATGCAACAACGCCCGTTCGCGCCCGATTTGGCCTGTGACCTGATCCGCATCGTCAATCGCGACGGGCCGCAGCGCATAACGCGTCGGGTTAAAATCCTCGCGCAAGTCCGATACGCGGCATTGCGCGGCAGCGGTATGCAAGCTCCACAGTTCCAGCAAATGCGTTTTCCCAACGCCCTTTGGCCCCACCAAAATCACCGCGGGCGCGGGCCAATCCGGCCAGGCATGCACCGCGTCATAAGCCGCCCGGTTGCTGCCCGCGACGATAAAATTATCGCCCGAATAATTCGGCGCGGGATCGAATTGAAACGTCATTTGCGCCATGGCGGGCGCTCTTAAGGCAGTAGCGTATAAAGCGGCGGCACCGTCGGCGCTTTGCTTTGCAATTTCACGCCGTGCGCTGTCAGGCTTTGTAAAACCTGCGGCAATTCGCCCTGATAACTCACCAGCATTACGGCATTCGCCGCGCTCACGGAACGCAATTCCGTCTTCGTGACGCCCGGCGCGCGCGCGATCTGATTTTGCGCCATATCCAGTTCACGCGGACTATAAGCGGAAATTTCAACCAGAATACTTTTCGCATCCGCCAACACGCCCATTTTGCCCGGTGGAGTCAGCGTGGCAGGCGTAACCACCGGTTCCGCCGCCGTCACCGGCAAGGGTTGCGCCGCGACATTACTGATCACACTGCCGCCGATATCTCCCTTGCCGTCAGGCACCGCCTGTGCCGCAGCCAGGGGTTGTTGCACGTTACGCTGTGCCAATTCATGCGGCGTTGGAATAGCCGCCGCGCCGAAAGCCGCGCGCACTGGATTCTGCCGGAACCGAAACGTAAAAGTTCCCGTATATTCGTTGGTATTGAATTTTTCCTGCTCCACATGAAAATCGCTGACCATATCGCCGATGGCCTTGTCAGACACATTCGGGATTGGCCCGCCCGGCACCAACTGCGTCGCCAAATTCATAAAGGCTTTGCGCTGGGCATCCACAATCGCCTGATCCTTAGCCGCCGAGGCGCTGTCCGCCGTCACATCCACGCTGACGCCCGGAACCACATAAGGCTCCGCCGCCCGCGCGGGGAGGGCCAGCAAAATCACCATACAAAAAAGGCAAAATAATCGGCGCATCGCGATTCCATTATAAATCATTCCTTGCCAAAGCATAGGTAATATGCGGCTTGCCGACACAAATTGTTCCTTGAGTAAGGGAAAATTAGGGGCTTAATCCAGCTCCGCGCGGCACAGTCCGCTCGACCAGTTTACGTTCGCCGTTTTGTATTTCCGGCTTTATGATCATCGCTTCCGTGACCATTACTATTTCCAGCGAGCCTTTAAATCCATCCATAATATCCAGCAAATGCCCACCGGCCGTGCCGGCTTTTGCCCGATCATCCGGATGCACCATGAGATGCAAATGCAGCATATCCTGTTTAATATCATCTCCTTGCAGCGCATCGGGCAAGATATAGGTTCCCGCCACATTAACACGGCAGGCCCCGGTATCATCAAAAACCTTCTGCTTAACTTCTTTTAACGTGGGGTAATGCCCCAATGCATCATGTTCCGAACCAGGCACCGAACGCGTTATTGCATGATCAACCTCGCCCTGAAGACGGACCGCACAGCCAATGGCTTTTTGCTTATGAGACCGATTATATTTTTTTATCTCTTTGACCAGCATGGCTTTCAGATCTTCAAACGTATTTGCTTCAATCTGCTGTGCAACATTTATCCGGTCAGGCGCGAATTGAGCCAGCGAATAAAATCCATCAGGCGTGATGGGAACGGCCTCTCGTTCTACGGTCAAAGAATAAGCCTTGTTTTCACCATCAGATTGCAAACCCAATCCAATGGCTTCATCCTTTAATCCGGGACGTGAACCGATTAACAGGGCGCTTCCGGCCAATGCCTCAACTTCTGCCTGGGAAATGCTTGGCCCCAAACTGTCTGCCGTCCCGGCAGCAAGTTCCGGCAAAGTGGGCGCTTGCCTCAGACTATTATGGATGGCTTCTTTTGTAACTTGATTACGCCATTCAACGCCATGGCTGAAACGCACTTTCCGGCGAGAAAGCGGCTCCGGCCAGGTTCTTTCTGCTTTATACCATATATCTTTTGTTTCATCGTTATCCATAATCATCCCTATTCCTTGTGCTATTGTCTAACATTATTCCATACAAACATGACGAAAATGTTACAAATCACAAAGCCGGCCCGCCTGGTGGTGGGGATGGATTTTTAACAACCTTCCGCAATTTTTCCGGCGGCGTGCGCAAAACGCTTAATACATTCTTAAATTCATCGTCTGATAAAGGCTGGCGTAATTTTGATCCCGGCCGCGTCAAACTTGAAATCTTTTGAACCGTCCCCGCATCCATGCCCAATTCCCGCAACGCCTGTGACGCGTTTCTGCCGCAATAATTCGATGCGGTATTATATATATTGCATAATGCCAGAGATTCTCCCGCAATTAATTGCGGCTTTTGTTCATCCCTTGCAAAGGTATGATAAGCACGGACCAGATCCTCAACATAATCCAGCAATTTCTGGTGAAAATCTACAGCCGGATCATTTAAATATGGCATAAATCATCCCTTATGTTACCTGCCCATAATACAATTAATTTCACTGGAAATCAATAAAATCAATGGCGAAAAATTACTTTCATAGCTATGTAATCAGGCATGAATAACCATGGCGCCAAAAACACCCTCACCTACCGCGACGCGGGCGTGGATATTGACGCGGGCAATGCGCTGGTTGAGGCGATCAAACCGCTGGCAAAATCAACGTCGCGGGCGGGCGGGAATGTGTCACTCGGCGGCTTCGGCGGTTTTTTTGATGTGAAGGCGGCGGGGTTCAAAGACCCCCTGCTCGTCGCCGCGACGGACGGCGTGGGCACGAAATTGAAAATCGCGATTGATTGCGGGCGGCATGATACGGTCGGCATCGACCTAGTCGCCATGTGCGTGAATGATTTGATCGTCCAGGGCGCGGAACCGCTGTTCTTCCTGGACTACTACGCCAGCGGCAAACTCGAAATCGAAGCCGCGCGCGATGTTGTCGCAGGCATCGCCGAGGGCTGCCGCCAGGCGGGATGTGCCTTGGTCGGCGGCGAAACGGCGGAGCTGCCGGGGTTATACGCGCGCGGCGATTATGATCTGGCAGGCTTCACCGTCGGCGCGGTGGAACGCGACGCGGTGATTACCGGCGCGGATATCGCACCTGGCGACGCTATCATCGGCCTCGCGAGCAGCGGCGTGCATTCCAACGGTTATTCTCTCGTGCGCAAAGTCGTTGAAATGTCCGGCGCGCAATACGACGCGCCTGCGCCGTTTGATGCAACGCAAAAACTCAGGGATGCACTGTTGACGCCGACGAAGATTTACATCAAATCCCTCCTCCCCTCCGTCCGCGCCGGAAAAGTTAAAGGCATGGCGCATATCACCGGCGGCGGCCTGTTGGAAAATATCCCGCGCGTTTTGCCGGAAGGCACGGGTGTTCGGCTCGACGCGGCGAAATGGGAATTCCTGCCCGTCTTCAAATGGCTGTCGCGCACGGCGGGCATCAATAACCACGAAATGTCGCGCACGTTTAATTGCGGTATCGGCATGATTGTGATTTGCGCGCAGGCAAATAAAAAAGATTTACTGGCCGCCCTGAACGCCGCCGGCGAAACCGCCACCGAAATCGGCGAAGTCACCGTGGGCGAAGGGGTTGAGATTTTGAATATGGAGAGCGCGTGGTAGCCACCTCATATTGTCACCCCGGCCTCGTGCCGGGGTCTGCGGTGACGCTAATACGCATTCTGGAACATTATGATTGCCTCACGGCAGACCCCGGCACGAGGCCGGGGTGACAGTGGAGTAAAAATGATAACAAAACTCAAAGTCGGCGTCCTTATCTCCGGCCGGGGCTCAAACCTCCAAGCCCTGATTGACGCAACCGCCGCCCCGGATTTCCCGGCGGAAATTGTTTTGGTGATTTCGAATAAAGCCGACGCCTACGGCCTCACCCGCGCGCAAAATGCTGGCATCAAAACCGCTGTCATTAATCACAAAGATTTCACCACGCGCGAAGATTTTGACCGCGCGATGGATCAGAAATTGAAACAGGAAAACGTGCAGCTTGTTTGCCTCGCCGGGTTCATGCGCCTGCTCTCACCCTGGTTCGCCGAAGAATGGCGCGACCGCCTGATCAACATCCACCCTTCCCTATTACCTAAACACAAAGGCCTGAACACGCACGAAGCAGCTATCGCGGCAGGTGACACCGAACACGGCGCGACCGTCCATTTCGTCCGTCCTGCGCTCGATGACGGCCCGATTATTTTACAAGCCAGCGTGCCCATCATGCCCGGCGATACCCCCGACACCCTCGCCGCGCGCGTCCTTGAACAAGAACACATCATCTACCCCCGCGCCGTGCGCCTCTACGCCGAAGGCCGCGTGAATGTGATTGAGGAGAAGGTTTTTATTGTAAACTAGGCTGGGGAACAAAGGGAGCATGCGATAGCGATCGTACTCCCTTTGCTCCCCGGACTCTCTTGATAACTGTTATGAATCTTATAAAATCGCGCCATGAGCCACGACCACACCGCCCCCGCTGAAGAATACAACCCCGAACGCGACTACCACCGCGTCATGAACTGGATTAAATATGGCGTCGGGATTTGTATTATAACGATCCTCGCCCTGCGCTTTGCGATTGGGTGATTAACCAACAATCTCTTCCGGTTTAAAGAAAAACGGGATTTCGATCGCGGCGTTTTCCGGGCTGTCGGAACCGTGGACGGAGTTCGCCTCAATCGATTCCGCGAATTCCTTGCGGATCGTGCCGGCATCGGCGTTGGCGGGGTTGGTTGCGCCCATCACGTCGCGGTAATGACCGACGGCATTCGCGCCTTCCAGAACCTGCACCACGACAGGGCCGGAAACCATGAAACCGACCAGATCATTGAAAAACGGCCGTTCGCGGTGGATGGCGTAAAACTCTTCCGCCTGGGCGCGCGTGAGTTTCATGCGCTTTTGCGCGACGATGCGCAGGCCGGATTCCTCAATCAGTTTATTGATCGCGCCCGTCAGATTGCGGCGCGTGGCATCAGGCTTAATAATCGAAAAAGTGCGTTCGGTGGCCATTTGTTTCCCTATTTGGCTTGTTTTTAGCGTGGCGGCGGTTATAGCAGGCAAATGCCGAATGACAAGATTAACAATTTGCCATCTTCACCAATGGCGCGGCTTGTGGCCATCATGGCACAGTTGCGTAGCCCCGATGGCGGCTGCCCGTGGGATTTAGAGCAGGATTTCGCCTCGATTGCCCCTTGCACGATTGAGGAAGCTTATGAAGTCGCCGATGCAGCCGCGCGCGGCGATATGGCGGATTTGAAAGGCGAATTGGGCGATCTGCTGTTTCAGGTGGTTTTTTACGCCCAACTGGCGGCGGAGCGCGGGCATTTTGATTTTGACGGCGTGGCCGCCGCAATCGGCGATAAAATGATCAAACGCCACCCGCACGTTTTCGGCGATGCGGATATCAAGACTTCGGCAGACCAAATGGCCGCCTGGGAAGCGCAAAAGGCCGAGGAACGCACGGCGGCGGGCGCGGAATCGGCCCTGGACGGCGTGGCGCTGGGGCTGCCTGCCCTGATGCGCGCGCAAAAACTGCAATCGCGGGCGGCCAAAACCGGCTTTGAATGGCAAAATGTGGAACACGTCCTGGCCAAGCTGGACGAGGAAATCGGTGAGGTTAAGGAAGCCATCGCCCACCAACCCCAGGACCAGGATCACATCGCCGAGGAAATCGGCGACGTCCTGTTCGTCACCACCGTCCTGGCCCGGAAACTGGGATTTGACGCCGAAACCCTGATGCGCGCGGCGAATGAAAAATTCATCCGTCGCTTTAAAAATATGGAAAAGCTGTCGAGTGATGAAAATAGCATTTTCAACGACTTATCACCAGAATCTAAACTAAGCCTTTGGCAAAAAGCTAAGAAAATAGTTTAAGAACCCACTGCTCCAACAGAACACAAGCCAGCATCGCCGCACAGATAGCGGGACCATAGGGGAAAGCGCCAAACGGCACATCAGCGGACTGTTTTGCAGGCAGGTTGATCTTTCGCCACAACAGATAGAACAAAATGCCGAACACTCCGGATAAAATCAGCAACAGCGGCAAAATCTGAAACCCCACCCACGGCCCGGCGGCGAATAACAACTTCAAATCCCCGCCGCCTAGAGATTCCGTTTCATTAATCCGCTCCACGATAAAAGCAGCCAGAAAAGCGGTTAAAAACAACATCACCCCCGCCCCCAACCCTAGCAATGGAGCCAGCCACGTACCCTCAACCTGCCAGCGCCAAACCAAGCCGACCAAAAATAAAATGATAACCAGCTTGTCCGGAATAATGAAATTTTCCCAATCAATGACAATGATCAGCATCACTAAAACCACTAAAACCACCGCCAGCGCGCCCGCGATCGTCCAGCCGAATTCCGCCAGCACCAGGGCGGATAATAATGCCGTTGCCGCCTCAATCACCGGATAACGCGCGGAAATCGGCGCGCCGCATGTGCATTTCGCGCGCGCAAAAAACCAGGAAACAATCGGCACCAAATCCGCCACGCCCAGCGTCCGCCCGCAAGTCGGACATTTCGACCGCCCGCCCCACGATTCTTTGCGCGGCCAGCGGTAGCTCGCCATGCCGATAAAACTGCCTAAAATCGCGCCGAGCAAAAAGCCGATGCCTAATAAAACCGGAAACTGATTCATGGCTGAGTTTAACCCAAAAATAACCCGGCAAGCCATCTTTTTGCTTGTCCCCGCGCACCGGCCACATTAGGATGCGCGCATAAACTTACCGCCAGGAGAAATATTATGTCGGATATCAAACCATCCCCGCTCGATTTCAGCTCTTTAGACGCGTTCAAAACATCGCTTGAAGGCAAAACATCCGCGCAAATCCGAGACGGCATGTCGCACCCGGAACATTACTGCTATTCTGCGGTGTATGAGTATGCCACCTGGAACGAAGTCCTCGCCGGCGTGCCCGAACACGAAGTGATCGCCGCCTTGGCAAAATCCGCCTTGACGCCTGCGGATTTTGAAGCGGTGCTGGACATAACCGCAACAGATGTGTGCGTGCGCGAACAGGCATCATGGGGCGATCTGATTGCCGAAAAAGCCGACCGTAATCCCACCCCGGGAAATTTAACAACATTCACACTGCTCATCGAAAAGCTTAAACCGGATAGAATTGAACAAATTGCAGATGAACGCACGCAAAGCGGTCAGCATCAAAAGGCCGTGCATTGGGCCCGGGCCTATGAAAATGAACTGTTCCAAAATTTAAGCCCCCGTGAACGGCTAGCGCAGGCGCGCAGAACGTACAAATACCGGATGGAATTGGACGCGATAGACGATGTTAAAAAATCCACGTTGCCTAGATCGATAGAAATACGCAACAACCCCGTTCTCCGCCCCTAAATCCATTAATCCCACAGCGGCAAAAAAAGCTGTCATCAAATTGCAACCGTTTTGATATTATCCTAACTAAACTGCGGGCTAAGCATTGACGGAAATTAATAAAACCGTCATTGTTTCGGCAGGATCTTGTCGTCGATTCGACGATGGCCATTCTTAACTGCTATCCGGGGTAAGCGCCTTATGTCTGCAAGCTTTCGCACGCGCAATTTTTTTCTCGCCACTGCTGCCTTGACCGTTCTTTTGTCGGGATGTGACGAAATTAACGGCGTAATGAATGAAAAAGCCATTCATAAAGTAGCCAATGAAAACGAAAGCCGTTTGGATCAGGCCGAGGGCAAAACGTCGGCCAATAAAACCAGCAGCGATCCGCTGACGATCAGCAGCGATGTTTGGGTTGGCAATCAATCCGTCCGCATGCGCCGCGGCCAGCCCCTGCCGACGAAATTTGAAAATGATTCCGGTTTCACCCTGGTTTCCACCGCGCCGATGAGCTTACAGGGCATCGCCACGCAAATCGCCAATACAACCGGCCTGCCCGTACGCCTGGGCGACATGAGCTTAACCGCAGCGAGCGGCGGCGGATCAGACATCGATCCCTCAACGCCGACGAGCATGAGTCTTTCCTACGAAGGCCCGCTTTCAACCTTCCTGGATCAGGTGGCGAGCCAGTTTGATGTTTCCTGGCGCTATGACGGTCAAAGCGTTTATCTTTACCGCTATGATACGCGCACCTTTATGGTTGAATCCATGCCTGGCAAGGTATCGGTGAGCGATGGCTTCGACACCAGTAGCAGTAGTAGCAGTAGCAGCTCTTCTTCATCAGGCTCTTCCGGCCAGACCGCCCAATCCGCAGGACAAGATGTTAAACAGAAAAATGATCTGACGACTGATTTGGATTACTGGAAAGACCTGGAAGCCGCGGTCAAAGGCATTCTGGGCAGTCAGGGTATTGAAACCATGATGGCGTCATCCGGCACGATTACCGTCAGCGCGCGCCCAGCCAAACTGGCGCAGATCGCCGAATTCTTGAACAAAGAAAATATGCGCCTGGGCAAACAGGTCGCCATTGATCTGGTGGTTTACAGCGTCACCCTGGATAAAAGCAACAATTACGGCCTGAATTTGCAAAAAGTTTTCGGCTCCGGCAATTTGTTCGGCGATACCGTCAGCTTTAATGGCGTTGGCCCTTCAGTTCCCAGCGCAAGCTCATTCACCACCGCAACATCAGGCTCTGTCAGCATTGCGTTGCTCTCGCCGCACTATAATATCAACCTTGTGCCTTCCGCGCTTTCCGCGGTTGGGAATGTGGCGGAGGTTACGCGTTCGCCTGTCGTAACACTGAACAACCGTCCCGCATCGCGCGAGATTACGGTGGATACGGCCTATCTCGCCTCCATCAGTTCAACAACGCTTGCAACCGGAACCGGCACCACCGGTTTAGGTGAGATCACAAGCAGCCTGACACCAGGCGTGGTTACAACAGGTTTGGCTTTGCAAATGCTGCCGCGCATCCTGGATGATGGCCGCATTTTGTTGCAATATTCAATTAAACTGAGCGACTTGGTATCTATCACAACCGCCTCCGCAACCGGTGAAACAGGTTCGGATCAGATCCAAACGCCTGAAACCAGCAATAAAATCTTTGTTCAGCAGGCGATCATGCAAAACGGCGCGACACTGGTTCTGGCCGGATTTGACCGTGACACGAATACCAATAACTCCGACGGCGTCGCGTCGGCCAGCAATTGGATTTTGGGCGGCGGGACCGCGAACGACCACAAACGTGAAGAAATCGTGATTACTATTACACCGCATGAAATTACACCTGAGCGCGGGAGCACATTCGGTTCATGACTGCCGGTGTTATCACAGTTGCCGGGACGAAGTACGCGGCCGGTTTATACTGGCAGCCTAGCCCAGAGCCTAATATCGCCCGTGCAGCCCGCGCGGCGGCGCAGCAGCCTGGTTTCCAGGCGGACTTTTATTGCATCCGTCCGCCGACAAAATCCCAACCGATCGGTCAATTCGGCCTAGGGATCGAAGCCGCCAATCACAAAGCCGGCATGCCCTCTATCGCCGCATGTATGGCGAACCAGATGCCCGGTTCATGGGCTGGCGCTTTCCGGGTCAATGAAGGAATCTTTTTCGTCGCCGTGCGCGACGATTTGGTTGATGCGGACGGCGATGCCTGGTTCGCGCATGACGATGACGCCCAATCCCGCCTGGAACAGGAAATCGCGCGTGGTGGTCTGCAACATATCTATGCGCCGCCCGAATGGGGTGTTCACGGCACCGAAATCGGCAGCATCACGACGATCCTCACCGGCCGCCGCGACATTACTTTAAAAGCCGTGGGGGTTTCCCGTAAGTCTTTGTATATCGCGCTCGGCGTGGTTATTGCAGCGGGCCTCCTGTACGGTTCTTATGCCTATATCCAGGCGCAGGAAGAAAAACGCGCCGCTGACGAAGCCGCCGCTCTTGCCGCACAACAAAACGCGCAGCGCGCGCTCTCTTCCAACGTAGAATATCCTAAGGTCTGGCAAGATTCCCCGCACGCCATTGACTATATTAATGCTTGCGAAAAAGCGCTGGAAAAAATTCAAGCGCGCTATTTGGGCTGGACCGCGAATGCCATTCAATGTTCCGGCAGCAGCCTGTCCGTCGCATGGTCGCGTTCAGGCGGCAGTTACGCCGAAGTCCCGCAAGGCGGCAAAGCGGTAATGGACCCAAGCTTAGCCAACGCAAATGCTTCCGTTCCCCTGGAAAATCTGAAACCGCGCGGGACTGAGGCGCTGGCTTATTACGGCTTGATCGATCAGGCGGTCTTGTATCACAACTGGCCGGTTCACCTGACCTCCCTATCCGATGACATCGTCACCGTGCCCAAGGACAGCCCGCCACCGCCACCGCCCAAATGGCGCAAACGCGCGGTTGTCTATACGGTTACCGGCGCGCCATGGCTGCAACCTGAATTATTCGATAACATTCCTGGATTGATTCTGACGTCAATTAAGGAAAACAGTGACGGCAACTTTACGATTGAGGGGACGATCTATGAAAACAAACAACCTTAAAACCGCTCTGCTGCTCGGCGCCACCTTTTTGCTGGCCCTGCCTGCCCTGTCGTGGTCACAGACGGCTGTCACCTCTCCAACAACCGCGCCGATTACCAGCGCGCCTGCATCCGTGCCGACCGCTTTGCCTGTGACGTCTCCGCCGGCTGCGGCCCCTGTTATGCCGGCGACGCCAACCGCCGGTGTTAATCCTGATGCGGCAGGCAGCGATCCCGCCGTAACCGCCGTGCTTGACCGCTTGAAACAAGATACGACGCCGCTTTCGATCAGTGATATGTCATCAGCGCAAGATGCATTAGCGCGCCTGAATTTGATGAATGAGATCGAACAGAAACTCTCCCAGATCGAAGAAACGCGCGCGAAACGCCTTGGCCTTGAGGGCATGGCGGATTTAGGCGGCGCAGGCTCCCTGGGCGCGCAGCAAGTCTTCAATGATGCTTCCGGTATAGGCGGCAGCGTCAGCCACCGCCGCAGCGCGCCACTGGAACCCCAAGCTAAAATCCAATCCATCAGCGGCGCTTCCGGCCGTTATAACGCCACCGTGAATTTTGAAGGCCGTCAGATCATTGTTAAAAACGGCAGCTTCCTGCCCGACGGCAGCAGAATAGCCCGCATCACCGCGACTGGCGTCACCATTTCGCGGAATGGCAAAAAATCAACGCTGTCCTTTGCGGATGCGGATGGCGCGCCTTTGCCGGCGACAAGTTCGCAAACGCCGACGATCACAACCGTCTCTGCAACTCAGCAACCTGAGCCGTCTCCAGCTCCATCGGCGCAGCACTAATCCAACGACTAGAATTACCTCTTCTAGTTTGCTAATTTTTCGATAGGAGGCGTATGGCGTGAGTGATTCACCCATCGACAATTTATTAAACAGCTTTGGCAAACCGCGAGCAATTTCTGCGCCCGCGTCTGCCGGTGGAGGATCTGCGTCGGCAAACCGCCCCACGAATAACGCGACTAAACCTTCAGACTCCAAACCGCGCCCCAAACATTCGCCTACTTTGAATGTGACAACGGCGAATATTGAAGAAATGAATATCCCCCCCGCGACCCCCGCGCCCGAAGGTTTATTCGAACTTCCTAGCATTGAGACAGATGAAAAAAGCAAATCATCCCCCGGCAACGCTTCCGGATCCGGCGCCCCCAAAATCAGCGTTCCAGCCAAAACAGACGACAAAAGCCTTCAAGATAAACAAACCGGCGCCGTTGATAATTTCGCTTCCTTCGCCAAGGCCGGCGACCTCCTCACCGTGCGCGGCGGCCCATTACAGATCCCGGATGAAACGCGGAAAATCTGTGCGCTGTTCAGCAGCGGTTTATTCCTGGTCAGCGAAAGCCACCGTAATTCGCCGCTGGTGCGTTCGGTTGTTTCCCTGGCGCGCCGCCAAAATTATATCGTCAGCGAACCGCCGCAATTCGTCACGCCCGGCATCATCCAGCGCGCCTATATGCAGGCCGAGCGCAATGCCACTGCGACCAAATATGACGACAATGCCATGCGTCGGCGGATCAATTACGTCCTGCACGAAGCTTGCAAGCTGAACGCCAACGACATCCACGTTGAAACCAGCGACGGCCAATGTAAAATTCAACTCCGCATCGACGGCTCTCTGCGTGTCTGGGAAGTCTGGACACAGCAGGAAGGCGAACAATTCGTCGCCGCCGTTTATTCTCACGCGGATGTCGCGTCGGGCTCCAGCGCGAACTGGAATGAACCCCTCGCCGCAACGCTCAGCCATAAATCCGGCCCGGATGCCCTGACGCTGCCCGAGGAAGTCGGCGGCGTGCGTTGCCAATGGATGCCGCTAGTCACCGGGCGTTATTTAAATATGCGCCTCAACTACGACGGCGGAAAAATGCTCGGCTCAAGTATTGAGGAAGCCGATGTGGACACGCTGGGCTTTAACGCCGAACAAGTCGCGCTGACGAAACACTTGCGTCAAATCCCAGGCACGATGCGCATGATCGCGGGTCCGGTGAACCAGGGTAAAACCACCACGCTGCGCATTATGCTCAACCGCCGCATGGCGGAAACCAATTTCCGCCTGAACTGTCTGCTGGTCGAAGACCCGCCCGAGGGCGGCGTAAAAGGCGCGCGCCAAATCGGCGTCAGTTCCTCCACCGATGAAAAAGTTCGCGCGCGCCTGTTGTCTGAAGTAATGCGCGCCTCCCTGCGCCTTGACCCGGATATCGTGATGCTTGGCGAGATCCGCGATTTTGAAACTGCGACGATGGCATTCCGCCTCGCTCTCACCGGCCGTCAGGTTTACACGACGCTGCACGTTTACGCCGCGTTGGCGATCCCGCAACGTATTCGCGATTTGGGCATTGAGCCTTATCTGGTTTACGACCATCACCTGCTTCGCGGATTATTCTCACAGCGCCTGGCGCGCAAATTATGCTCGCATTGCAAAATTCCCGCCAGCGAAGCGGCGAAATCTTATCCGGCTGAATATACCGGCGCGATGGAACGCGTGCGCGCCGGCTTCGCAATGATGAAATATAATCGCAAATTCGGTTTTGAGCCGAATGAGCATAAACATCTGGATGAGCCTGATTTATCCAATGTTTTCTTCGCCAATCTGGATGGTTGCGAACATTGCTTCCAAGGCCGCAGCGGCCGTACCATCGTGGTGGAAATCGTCGATGCCGACAGCAAGGTCATGGGCTTTCTGAGCCGCGCGGAAATGGATCAGGCGCGCGAATACTGGCTGTCGCCGTTCGGATTAAACGGCGTGTCGATGCTATGGCACGGCATTGAAAAGGTGGTGGAGGGACTGTTATCACCGCTGGATGCCGAATTTGAATTGGGCCCGTTGGCCACGCCGCAAGAAGTAAATGAAACTGCGAAGTTTATAGGAGCTTATCAATGACCCTGGATGATATTCAATATGAATTGAATAAAGTACTTTTCAAAGGCAATTTAAAAGCGCAACTGCGGCTTTACCGCAAACTGGCTGGGATGTTGAATATGAACGAGGCGCTGCCGCGCGCTTTGGAACGTCTATGGGTAACCTCCAGCTATAATGGCAAAAAACCCAACGCGCCTGAGGCCGTCGCGCTGCGCGAATGGCGCGAGGGATTGCAAAGCGGCCGTAACCTGACGGACACCATGTCGGGCTGGGTGCCGGACCGCCACATTATGATTTTGCGTTCGGGCGAAGAATCGGGCGCCATCGGGCGTGGTTTGCAATCCATTGAGTTTATCGAAAAAGCCACCTCGCGCATGCGCAGCGCGATTTCCAACGCAATTGGTTATCCGTCTTTCATCTTCATCGTTTTATTCGCGGTTCTTTGGATGTTCGGCAACAACCTGGTCACACCCATGCGCCAGTTCGCGCCCGAAGCGGTCAAAGAAAAAATCGCCGGCCTAGGCATGGTGACGGACTTTGTTCAGGAATATGGTTTTTTGATCTTCGTTATTATAGGGATTATTGTCAGCATCGTTGTCGTCAGCCTGCCGCGCTGGACGGGAAAAATCCGCGTTCAATTCGATAAATATCCGCCCTATGCCTGGTACCGGATTTGGAACGGCAGCGCGTTTTTAATGTCGATGTCGGCGCTGCTCGCTGCGCAAACGCCGCTGTCGCGCGCGCTATCGATTTTGGAAAGCCGCGCCAGCCCGTGGCTTAAGGAGCGTGTTTTCTCTGCGCGTCAGGAAGTCATGCGGGGGAAAAACCTGGGCGAGGCCTTGCAAACAGACAATTTCGGTTTTCCCGATGAAATCATTGTCTTGGATATGATCATTCTGGCGGAACGTGCGGACGTGTCCACGATTTTGGACATGGTCAGCCGCGAATGGCTGGACGAACAAATTTTGGCGCTTGAAGCGCAAAGCGCGGTGGTGCGCAGCGCGGGGATGATGCTGATGGGCGGCGTGATCGCCTGGGCTTTTATGTCGATCATCGGCATCGCTCAGGGTACGGCGGACATGAGCAATCCGACCAGCGGCGGCAAAGGTTTTTAATTAAACTGAGTTATGCCGCCGCGGCTTTGCTAAACGCCTTGCCCTTGCCGCTCGCGGCGATGCTCGCCTGTGCGGCGGCCAGGCGCGCGATCGGCACGCGGTAGGGCGAACAGGAAACATAATCCAACCCGACTTTTTCAAAAAACTGTATCGAATCCGGATCGCCGCCGTGTTCGCCGCAAACGCCGAGTTTCAGGTCCTTGCGCGCTTTGCGGCCGCGATCCACCGCGATTTGCACCAGCTCACCCACGCCAGCCTGATCGATGCTGACAAACGGATCTTTGGGATAAATATTCATGCGCTGATAATCCGGCAGGAACCGTCCCGCGTCATCGCGCGACAGGCCCAGTGTGGTTTGCGTCAAATCATTCGTGCCAAATGAAAAGAACTGCGCCTCCGCCGCGATTTCACCCGCTGCCAATGCCGCGCGCGGCAGTTCAATCATCACACCGATTAAATGCGGCAAATCCGGCGCAAGGCGCGCGCCGATGGCAACAATTCTTTCTTTCAATAAAACCGTTTCACGCTGTGTCGCCACGAGCGGGATCATGATTTCCAATTTCACCTTCACGCCCGCGCGCACCGCATCTGCTGCCGCGCCGTAAATTGCCTCTACCTGCATTTCATAAATTTCAGGATAAGTAATCCCCAATCGGCAACCGCGATGCCCCAGCATCGGGTTCGCCTCATGCAATTGCATCAGGCGTTGTTCGAGCGCCGGGCGATCAATCCCCAGCGCCGCCGCGACCTCGGTAATTTCTTTTTCGCTATGCGGCAAAAATTCATGCAGCGGCGGATCGAGCAAACGGATCGTTACCGGCAGGCCATCCATAATATCAAACAACGCGCGGAAATCCTGCTGCTGCATCGGCCGCAGTTTATCGAGCGCGCGGCGGCGCCCTTTTTCATCCTCCGCTACGATCATCTCGCGCACCGCGTTGATGCGCAGCGGATCAAAAAACATATGTTCGGTGCGGCACAATCCAATCCCCTCCGCGCCCAAACGGCGTGCGGTTTCGGCGTCCACCGGTGTTTCCGCATTGGCGCGCACGCGCATGCGGCGCGCGCCGTCCGCCCATTCCATCAGTGTCGCGAAATCGCCCGACAAGGTCGGCTCCAGCGTCGGGATTTGTCCCGCCATAATTTCGCCGCTCGCGCCGTCTATCGTCAGCCAGTCACCCGCGCGGAATGTCTGCCCCGCAACCTTTAACGTGCCCGCCGCGTAATCCAGATGCAATTCCCCCGCGCCCGCCACGCATGGCCGCCCCATGCCCCGCGCCACCACCGCCGCGTGCGACGTCATGCCGCCGCGCGCCGTGATAATTCCTTTGGCCGCATACATGCCGTGAATATCTTCGGGCGAAGTTTCGATGCGGCATAAAATCACCGGCTCACCCACGTTCGCGTGATGTTCGGCATCGTCCGCTGAAAAATAAATCCGCCCCACCGCCGCGCCGGGCGAAGCCGGCAAACCACGCGTCAATAATTCCCGCGGCGCCGCAGGGTCCAGCCGCGGGTGCAATAATTGATCCAGCGATGTCGGATTAATCCGTGTAATCGCTTCTTCCCGCGCAATCGTGCCATCCTGCGCCATTTCAACTGCGATACGCACTGCCGCCTGTGCCGTGCGTTTGCCGTTACGCGTTTGCAGCAAATACAATTTGCCCTGCTGCACCGTAAATTCGATGTCCTGCATATCGCGGTAATGTTTTTCCAAAGTTTTGCGCACACGGTCGAGTTCCGCGAAAACATCCGGCATCACTTCTTCCATCGCGGGTGCGTTGGATTTTTGCGCCGTCTTGCCCGCCACCGTAATTTGCTGCGGCGTACGGATTCCCGCGACAACATCTTCGCCCTGCGCGTTCACCAAAAATTCGCCGTAAAACGTATTCTCACCTGTCGAGGGATCGCGCGTAAAGGCTACGCCCGTCGCGCAATCGCCCCCCAGATTGCCAAACACCATCGCCTGCACCGTCACCGCCGTGCCCCATTCGGCGGGAATATCATTCAATTTCCGGTACGTAATCGCGCGTGGGTTCATCCAGGATTTAAACACCGCGCCAATCGCGCCCCATAACTGTTCCTGCACGTCTTGCGGAAACGGTTTTTTGGTTTCGGCTTGCACCATATCCTTGTAACGCGCGCAAATGGTTTGCCAGTCCGCCGCTGTTAATTCGCCGTCCTGAAACCGCCCGAATTCGCGTTTCGCGCTGTCCAGAATATCCTCGAATTGATGATGCGCGATATCTAGTACGACTGAGCCGTACATCTGCATAAAGCGCCGGTAACTGTCATAGGCAAAACGCGCGTCGCCGCTGCGCTCCGCCAGGCCCGCAACAGTCGCGTCATTCAAACCCAAATTCAAAATCGTATCCATCATCCCCGGCATCGACGCACGCGCGCCCGACCGCACCGAAAACAACAACGGATTTTTCGCATCGCCAAATTTCGGCCCGACGATTTTTTCTATTTTCTGCACGCCTTCCGCGACCTGTTTTTGCAGTTCGTTTGGATAGTTCTGCCCATGCGCATAAAAATGCGTGCAAACTTCGGTCGTAATCGTCAAACCCGGCGGCACCGGCAGGCCTAGGCTCGTCATCTCCGCGAGATTTGCCCCCTTGCCGCCAAGCAATTCGCGCATCGACGCATTACCGTCCGCTTTGCCTTTGCCGAAACTGTAAACCCAACGTGCCATTGTTTATCCCTCGATCTGACTGAAATCCGCAAATTGCTGAAAGACGTTACGAATTTGCCCGAGCAAATTCAAGCGGTTGACGCGGATTTCCGGGTCAACCGCGTTCACCATGACGTCGTTGAAAAAGGTATCTATCGGCCCGCGCAAATTAATCAAAAGTGTCATAGCGCCCGAGAAATTCTGCGCCCTCATGCACTCAGCCAAGGCCGGTTCCGCCCGTGTTAAATGCTCGTAAAGCGCTTGCTCCGCAGCTTCTTTCAATAATGCAGTTTGCACGGAGGCATCAAAGGCCGAACCTTTCTTTTCTTCTGCTTTCAAAATATTTGCCGCGCGGCGATAGCCCTCAAGAAGTTGCTTGCCGGATTCGCCGCTGAGCAAATCACGCAAATCTCGTGCGCGGTTAGCAATCAGAGCGATATCATCACCAATATTCAAACACGCCTTTACCTGGTCATGCGCGATGCCCTGATCACGCAGCGCAACTTGCAAACGGTCTTTGATGAATTCCAGCACATCCGGCGCCGTGAATTGCGACAGCGGCAGCATAATTTTATTTTCCAGAATAATCCGGATCACCCCCAGCGCCGCCCGGCGCAGCGCGTATGGATCTTTTGATCCCGTCGGTTTTTCGCCAATCCGGAAAAATTCAGTCAGCGTATCAAGTTTATCCGCCAGCGCGACCGCAATCGAAACCGGCGCACGCGGCACTTCCGCCGCCGGGCCGAGCGGCTGGTAATGATCGCGGACAGCATCCGCCACCGCGGCATCTTCACCGTCATGCAGCGCGTAATAGCGCCCCATAATACCCTGTAGTTCCGGGAATTCGCCCACCATGCCGGAAACCAGATCAGCCTTGCATAATTGCGCGGCGCGCGCGGCGAGTGTTTCGTCCGCACCGATCACCGCCGCCAATTTTTTCGCGATACCGGTTACGCGCGAAGTTTTATCAAACAGCGTGCCCAGCTTTTCGTGGAACTGAATGGTTTTTAATTTTTCCAATCGGTCGGACAGGCGTGTTTTCAAATCCTGCTCATAAAAAAACTTTGCATCAGACAAACGCGCGCGCAAAACGCGTTCATTCCCGTGGACAATCGGCCCTTCGCCTTTGCTGCCCGGCACATTCGCGATCAAAATAAAATAATTGGCCAGCTTACCCGCCGCATCAAACAGCGGAAAATATTTCTGGTTCGCGCGCATCGTGGCGATTAAACATTCCTGCGGCACGGCCAGAAATTCTTTTTCAAACGCGCCAAGCATCGCGGTGGGCCATTCAACTAACCCCGTAACCTCATTCAGCAATCCTTCATCCGCGCGCAAAACCAGCCCCTGTTTCGCCGCCAGTTTTTCCGCCTGCGCCCAAATTTCCGCGCGGCGTTCGGATTGATCCAGAATAACGTGATGTTTACGCAGTTCGGATTTATACTGCTCAAAACTGTTCGCCTTAAACGGTTTCGGCGATAAAAAGCGGTGGCCGTAAAATTCTGGCTCGTGATGTATATAACCATTGTCGAAAACAGCATTGATCTTAATGAGCGGCCTCACCCATGCACCTTTTTTATCACCCCAACGCATCGATTTTGGCCAAGAAAAATTAGTATAAATTTGATGAATGATTGGCAGTAGTATTAATGCCGTTTTTTCTCCTTTTATTTGTCTAGAAATAAAATAATGCGTCGCCTTCCCCACCGCGCGCTGTTCAACGCCGTCCAAACTTTTCAGCCCGTTCGCCTGCATAAAACCATTCAACGCCTGTTCCGGCGCATCAATGCGCGGTCCTTTGATTTCCTCACTGCGGTCGGGCTGTTCGAGGGGCAGATTATGCGCCACCAAAACCAGCCGCCGTGGCGTGACATAAGAATCCATTTTCACATCCGCAAACCCGGCGGCGGAAAAATACTCACCCGCCAAAGTTTTCAAATCCTCCGCCCCACGCGATTGCATCCGCGCCGGAATTTCTTCAGAGAAAAATTCGATGAATAGCTCAGGCATGGCTCGCCTCTCGCTTCCCGCTTCTCGCTTCTTCAACCCACATTTCACAGCACGCCTTCGCCAGCGCACGCACACGGCCGATATAACTCGCGCGCTCCGCCACCGCGATTACGCCGCGCGCATCCAATAAATTGAACAGGTGGCTCGCCTTGATACAATAATCATAAGCAGGCAGCGCGAGTTTTTTCTCCAGCAGCATGCCGCATGTCTCCTCCGCGTCCCGGAAATGCTGCTGCAATTTTTCCACCGGCGCAAATTCGAAATTAAACGCGGAAAATTCCTGCTCGGCGCGCAAAAACACATCGCCGTACGTCATGCCGTCATTATTGAATGCCAGATCATACACGTTCTCAACACCCTGAATATACATCGCCAGACGCTCAAGCCCATACGTCAATTCCCCCGACACCGGCGCGCATTCAATGCCGCCGACTTGTTGGAAATAGGTGAACTGCGTCACCTCCATGCCGTCGCACCACACTTCCCACCCGAGGCCCCAGGCGCCCAGCGTCGGGCTTTCCCAATCGTCCTCAACAAACCGGATATCATGCGCCGTCAAATCCACGCCGATTTCGCTTAAGCTGCGCAAATACAAATCCTGCATATCATCCGGCGAAGGTTTTAAAATCACCTGATATTGATAATAATGCTGCAAGCGGTTCGGATTTTCACCATACCGCCCATCCGCCGGGCGGCGCGACGGCTGCACATAAGCCGCACGCCAAGGCTGCGGCCCCAGCGCGCGCAAAGTCGTCGCCGGATGAAACGTCCCCGCGCCCATTTCAACATCATAAGGCTGCAAAATCGCGCAGCCCTGCACCGACCAGAAACGGTGCAGCGTGAGGATTATATCCTGGAACGAAAGCGGCTTAGTCACGCGCTGATTATATGCTGTGATTTGAGGTTTTCGGCAAGCATTTTAGGGAAAAGTAATAAAAATCTTGATGTTCAGCATAAAAATCGATATTTTGACCTTCATCATGGCAAACTTTGCATATGGATTGGATAAGGAGAAACTAATATGAAAAAAGACTTTCCGACAGACCTTGTTCTGTCTTTTGTTACCGGCAAAGTAATCGGTGAATTCGCTACCAAGGATATGCTCACTTTAATTGCCAGCGTTTCAGGTGATGCGTTTACCTGCCTTGATGTTGGATCTTATGACAAATCCAAAGCCGAAGCCAAAAAGCTTTTCTCTCAAAATCATCCGGAATTGAACAGTATTAAACTTCCCAAAGAAGCCAAAACACCAGAACAAATTCTTCAATGGCGCAAGGATATTTATAAAAAATACAAACTAAAAGAAACGTTTAGCGTCATAATCAAACAAGATTTAAGCATTCTCATACCTTTGAACCAGCTGAATTTCGGACCTCCCAATTAATCATAGGCCTGTAAAACCGCGCGATTTATTATGCGCGGATTATAATATCCGATTTGACGTTCCGGCAAGCGTTGCGCGTGTCGATTATCAACTTTGCGTGCGCGGCCAGCGCCGCGTAATCCACCTTGTCGTGGTCAGTTAAAATCATTACCGCGTCGTATTGCCGGATCGCATCCGGCGTCAGGGCGACCGACGCGCCGTTTAACTTTCCGTCCGCTTTTTTGGTTTTCAACACCGGCACATGCGGATCGTGAAAATCCACTTTGCACCCGCGCGCGGCGAGTTTCGCCATGATATCGAGCGACGGGCTTTCCCGCACATCATCCACATTCTTTTTATAGGCAACACCCAAAACCAGAATCTTCGCGCGCGACAGCGCCAAACCCGCGCGCACGTCCAACGCCTCCGCCGTTTTCGCGATCACATAATCCGGCATGGCGGTATTCACATCGCCCGCCAGTTCGATAAAACGCGTATTCAACCCATGCGCCCGCGCGGCCCAGGTCAGATAAAACGGATCGATTGGAATGCAATGCCCGCCCAAACCGGGGCCGGGATAAAATGGCATGAAACCAAATGGTTTCGTTTTCGCGGCGTCGATGACTTCCCACACATCAATGCCCATTTTGTCATAAATGATTTTGAGTTCATTCACAAAAGCGATGTTAACCGAGCGAAAAATATTTTCCGTCAACTTCACCGCCTCCGCCGTGCGCGTTGATGATACCGGCACGACTTTCGGCACGATTTGCGAATACAATTGCACCGCGAGCGCCGCCGAAGCGGCATCATCCGCCCCGACAACTTTGGGAATGGAATTCGTTGTGAAATTCGGATTACCTGGATCTTCGCGTTCAGGCGAGAAAGCCAGGAAAAAATCCACCCCCGCCACCAGGCCGCCCGCCGACAAAATCGGCTGCATCAAATCCGCCGTCGTGCCGGGATAGGTTGTGCTTTCCAAAACCACCAATTGCCCCGCACGCAGCACCGCCGCGATATCGCGCGTCGCGGCCTCGACATAGCGCATATCAGGCTCGCGGTTGGCGGTGAGCGGCGTGGGCACGCAGATTAAAATCGCATCGGCTTCGGCCAGGCGCGCGAAATCCGTCGTCGCCTCAAACTTTTTTGCGTTGCGCATGCCCGCAACCCAAGCGGCGGGAATATGCTCAATATAACTTTCGCCGCGATTCAATTTGGCGACAAATTCCGCATTGATATCAAAACCCAGAACATTAAATCCGGCATCCGCAAAAGTTTTCGCCAGCGGCAAGCCGACGTAGCCGAGGCCGATGATGCCAATCAGCGCCGCGCGACCATCAATTTTCTCAGCTAATAATTTCTCTGGTCTGCTGGTCTGCTGGTCTGCTGGTCTGCTCATAGAGCCCCATGACACTGCTTATACTTCTTCCCTGACCCGCACGGGCACGGCGCGTTGCGCGGCGTGTTGACCCACGTCGCCGGATCGTTCGCCTTGAATTCATTCACGACCGTGCGCGCTGCCGGAGCAACGGTTTCATCCGCATCCCCCGCCATCGCCAGCGCCGGATCGACGCGCGTTTCCTGAATATTCCGCACCTGAATTTGCAATTCCGGCAACGGCTGATCCATCGTCAGCGTGACATGCGACAGCGCGCTCGTGACCTGTTCGCGTACCTGCGCCAGCATGCCTTCAAACAACAAAAATGCCTCGCGTTTATATTCATTCAGTGGATCTTTCTGGCCGTAAGCGCGCAAATTAATCCCGCTGCGCATGTGATCCATTTGCAGCAAGTGTTCGCGCCATTGTTGATCGAGCATTTGCAGCAATACATTGCGCTGAAAATCCAATGCGTATTCCGGGCCGAGAATGGCAAACTTCGCGCCCACCGCATCATCGCTCATGCTAATCAAACGGTCGGTGATTTCTTTTTCCGTCACGCCTTCTTCCGTGCGCCAGGCGGCAGGCATTTCAAAATTCAAAATGCGCTGCACATTATGCGCCAGGCCGTCCCAATCCCACTGCTCGGCATAACTGCCGTGCGGAATCGCGGCGCCGACGATTTCCTCAATCCATTCATGGCGCAGATCACGCACGATGTCCGCCACGCCATCGCCCGACATAATCGTGCGGCGCTGTTCGTAAATGACCTTCCGCTGATCGTTCATCACGTCGTCGTATTTCAACAGGTTTTTACGGATGTCAAAGTTATGCGCCTCAACACGTTTTTGCGCGTTCATCAACGCCTTTGAAATCCATGGATGCCAGATCGCCTCGCCGTCTTTCAGGCCCAAGTTTTTCAGCATATCCTGCATCCGGTTCGCACCGAAAATGCGCATCAGATCATCATCCAACGCGACGAAAAATTTCGACGCGCCCGGATCGCCCTGGCGGCCCGAACGGCCGCGCAGCTGGTTATCAATCCGGCGGCTCTCATGCCGTTCAGCGCCAATCACATACAGCCCGCCCGACTCCTTCACCTTCGCCTCAGCCTTGCCATGACGCGCGCGCACCATCTCCGCGATCTCTTCGCGCTCGCGGTCGTTCGCGGCCTGCGCCGCCGCCTCATCAATCATCGCGTCCAGATTGCCGCCGAGCTTAATGTCCGTCCCGCGCCCCGCCATGTTCGTCGCCACTGTCACCGCGCCGGGCTGGCCGGCATTGGCAATCGTATGCGCTTCACGTTCATGCTGACGCGCGTTTAAAACATTGTGTTTGATTTTCCGCTTATCCAACAAGCTCGAAACCAATTCCGATTTTTCAATCGAAGTCGTCCCCACCAACACCGGCTGTTGCCGCGCGACACACTCCTCAATCACCGCGATGATCGCTTCGTATTTTTCATTTTCCGTGCGGTAAATCAAATCATCATGGTCCGCGCGCGCGATGGGCATGTTGGTGGGAATTTCCACTACGTCCAGATTATAAATCTGCGAAAACTCCGCCGCCTCGGTCATCGCGGTTCCTGTCATGCCCGCCAGCTTTGGAAACAAACGGAAATAATTCTGATAGGTGATCGACGCCAGCGTCTGATTTTCCTGTTCGATCTTCACGCCTTCCTTGGCTTCCAGCGCCTGGTGCAGGCCTTCGGAATAGCGGTTGCTCATGCGCGCGCGGCCCGTGAATTCGTCGATGATAATCACCTTGCCGTCGCGCACCATGTAATCCACGTCGCGCTTGAAAACCACATGCGCCTTTAATGCCTGCGCGACGTGATGGTTGACGTTCACATTCTGTAAATCATACAGATTGCCTGTTTCCATCATACCGCGCTCGCGCAGCGCCGCTTCGATTTTATCCACGCCGCCTTCGGTCAACACAACGCTGCGGTGTTTTTCGTCCTTGTCGTAATCGCCCTCGCCCAGCAAACGCATCAGCGCGTCGATCCGCTTATACAACTCCGAACTATCCTGCGCCGCGCCGGAAATGATTAAGGGCGTGCGCGCCTCATCCACCAGAATACTGTCCACCTCATCCACAATCGCGTAATAAAACGGCCGCTGCACCATGTCCTGCAAACGGAATTTCATATTGTCGCGCAGGTAATCAAAACCAAATTCGTTATTCGTGCCATAGGTAATATCACACGCATAAGCCGCGCGGCGTTCATCATCATCCATGCCATGCACGATCACGCCCACGGACAAACCCAGGAAGTTATACAACCGCCCCATCCATTCGCTGTCGCGTTTCGCCAGGTAATCATTCACCGTCACCACGTGCACGCCTTTTTCCGGCAGCGCATTCAGATAGGCCGCGAGCGTCGCAACGAGCGTTTTCCCCTCGCCCGTTCGCATCTCCGCAATCTTGCCCTGATGCAACACCATGCCGCCGATCAGCTGCACATCGAAATGGCGCATGCCGAGCACACGCCGCGACGCTTCGCGCACCGTCGCGAAAGCTTCGGGCAAAATGTCATCCAGTGTCTTGCCGCTATGCAGCCATTCGCGGAACATGCCGGTGCGAGACCGCAGCGCCTCATCCGACAATTGCGCGCAGACTTTCTCAATTTCATTAATCGCGGCAACCTGAGGCGACAGGCGGCGGATATAGCGTTCATTGGCGGAGCCAAAGAGAGTTTTGGCCAGATTGGCGAGCATCGTTCTTCCGTGTTGATTTTGTGGCTTTTTACTAATGTAAACAGCCTGAAATGCAAGTCCAAATCGCGGCCCGGGCCATTAATGGCCCGCTTTCGCCGTCACCAGGCGCAAGCCCAGCATAATGAAAACCGCCCCGCACATGCGATCCACCCATTTTGAAAAACGCAAAAACACATCACGGATTTTGGGTTGGGTTAAAACCGTCGCGACAATACTGAACCACGAAACCGTAATCGTAACGCATACCACCGAATAAACGAATTTTAACTCCGCCGCGACATTGGGCGACAGGATCTGCGTGAACAGCGCCAGAAAGAACAAGGTCGCCTTTGGGTTTAAAACATTCGTCAAAAACCCATCCGCCAACGCGCGCTTGACGGGATACGGCGTTTTCAATTCATGCATTTCCGCCGCTTGCAATTTCATGCCCTTGGACCTGATCGCCTTGATGCCGATCCAAAACAGATAAGCCGCGCCGAACCATTTCAATAAATTAAATAACAAAATCGATTGAGAAATGATCACGCCCAACCCCAGCATGATATAAGTCAGATGCACCATAACGCCCAAGCCTAAACCCACAGCCGTCATCAAACCGGCAGCGCGCCCGTGCCTCACCGAATTACGCACCGCCATCACAAAATCCGGCCCCGGCGACATCACGCCTAACAGCATAACCGCCGCCAGGATCAAAAGTTCATTCAGATGAGAAGCAATTTCCATTACCTGTTATTTTGGGATTAATACGGGCAATGTCAAGTTTGACCTTGCGCCCTTGTGCCATTCATGTTTGATAAGCCTCACAACAGGGAGAATTTCACATGCGTCAATTGTTTTTGGCTGGATTTATTGCGGCAACGCTTGCCATTCCGGCTTTTGCGGCGGATCAGGCTGATAAACCTGCTGCGGATCAAACCGCCGCCGCGCCAACTGACAAGGCCGCCGACGCAGCGCCTGCGCCAAAGGCGCCGAATAAAGAAACCCTCGCCCGCGTTGACGGCAAGGACATCACGAAAAAAGACCTCGATGTATTCCTGGCAAAACTCCCGCCCGGGGTGCAAATGCTGCCGAAAGCAGTTTTGGAGCCGATGGCGCTAGACCAACTCATCAACGATCAGGTTTTGCTCAAAGCCGCGCAGGACAACCACACCGCCGACACGCCGGAATACAAAAAACGCCTGGCGGAAATTCAGGATCAATTGCTGCGCGAAACATTCTTGAAAAGCAAAGTTGAAAAAGAAGTCACCGATTCCGCCGTGCGCGAAGAATTCGACAAAGTCAAAAAGGATAATCCTGCACAGCCGGAATATCAGGTGCGCCATATGCTGGTGGATACCCAGGACCAGGCCAAGGATTTGATCAAACAACTGGACGGCGGCGCGGACTTTGCCAAACTGGCCAGCGAAAATAACAAAGGACCGGAAAAAGCCAAAGCCGGCGAACTCGGCTTCATCACGGCCAAGGAAGTCGTGCCGGAATTCGGCGAAGCCATTTCCAAAATGAAGGTCGGGAAATATACCGAAGAGCCGGTAAAAACCCAGTTCGGCTGGCACGTGATTAAACTTGAGGACAAACGCACCCGCGCCGCGCCGAAATTCGCCGACGTGAAAGACCAAATGCGCCAGCGCGCGGAACAAAACCTGGTCAAGGATGAAATCACCAACCTGCGCAAAGACGCGAAGGTTGAGGTTTACTCCGACAACCTGGATAAAATGCCCTCCCCAAAAGACAGCGGCAATTAGTCCGTTGTTGTAAAATTGGGGATGTCTAAATCACTGCCCGTCTCTCCGCTCGCACCTGTGGCGCCTGACGCTCTGCCGCCCATTCGCGGCGTGCGTTTGGGCATCGGCAAGGCTGGCATTAAATACGCAAACCACGCTGATGTTTTGCTGATCGAATTGGCCAAAGGCGCCACGGCGGCGGGCGTTTTCACCAAATCGCTTACCCGCGCCGCGCCGGTGGATTGGTCGGAACTGGCGCTTACCCATTCACGCGGCGGCGCGCGCGCGATTATCGTCAATTCCGGCAATGCGAATGCTTTCACGGGCCGCGCGGGCATTCAAACCGTGCGTGATACCGTTACCGGCGCGGCGAAAACGCTGGGCATTCACACGCGCGAAGTTTTGGTCGCCTCCACCGGCGTGATCGGCCAGCCGCTGGACGCGCGCAAAATCACCGCCGCCCTGCCCGGCATGAAAAAATCCCTGACCGAAAACGCCTGGCCCGCCGCCGCGCGCGCGATTATGACGACGGATACTTTTCCAAAGCTTTGCACGCGCCGCGCGAAAATCGGCGATAAAACCGTCACCATCAACGGCATTGCAAAGGGTTCCGGCATGATCGCGCCCGACATGGCGACGATGCTGGGTTTCATTTGCACCGATGCGGCTATTCCCGCTCCACTGCTGCAAAAACTGCTGCGCGAAATTAATGATGTGACGTTCAACGCCATCACCGTCGACGGCGATACTTCGACCAATGATTGCATTATCCTCGCCGCCACCGGCGCGGCGAAAAATCGCGCACCGAAAAACATCAACGATCCTCTGCTGCGTGATTTCAAACGCGCCTTAGCAGACGCCATGCTCGACCTCGCGCACCAGGTCGTGCGCGACGGCGAAGGCGCACAAAAATTCATCGCCATCACCGTCACCGGCGCGCACAACAACGCCGAAGCGAAAAAAGTCGCCATGGCTATCGGCAATTCGCCGCTGATTAAAACCGCCATCGCGGGCGGCGATGCAAACTGGGGCCGTATCGTCATGGCCGTGGGCAAATCCGGCGCCTACGCCGAACGCGATAAATTAAAAATCTCCATCGGCGGCACGCTGATCGCGGCAAACGGCATGGCCGTTTCGGGTTACGACGAAGCCCCCGTCACCAAACACATCAACGGCCGCAACATCGACATCGCCGTCGATCTCGGCCTAGCCCGCGGCCAATTCACCGCCTGGACCTGCGACCTCACGCACGGCTACATCGCGATCAACGCGGATTATCGGAGCTAAACGTCATCCCGGCCAAGCGCCGTAAGGCACGCAGAGCCGGGATGACAATTATTATTGTGAAAAAGAGAATCTCACAGCAGGATAATTAAATGCCACTCTCCTTTAACGTCCTAAAAAGCTCTGATTTCCGTTTCCTCGCGCTCAGCCGCATGTTCACCAACATGGCGCTTCAGGCGCAGGCGATCATTGTCGGCTGGCAGGTTTATTCCATTACGCATGACCCGTGGATGCTAGGCCTGACCGGCCTGGCCGAGGCCCTGCCCGCCCTCACCTGCGCATTATTTTCCGGTCACGTCGTCGACCGCAACCGCCCGCAACTCGTACTCTTTTCCAGCCAGGCCGTGCTTGTCATCAATACGCTCATGCTTTTCCTCGTCGGCGGCGGCATCGTAACGCATCAGGGTTTTCACATTCTGCCCTTCCTCTACGCGGGCGTTTTCATTTCCGGCATCGCGCGGAGTTTTATGATGCCGTCCGCCTTTGCGCTGATGTCCAAAGTCGTGACGAAAAACCAATTGCCCGCCGCATCAGCCTGGATGAACAGCGGCTTTCAATTCGGCGTCATCACCGCGCCCGCGCTGGCGGGATTGCTTTACGGCGGCTACGGCGCGCGCGTCGCATGGATTTTGCCTTTGTCATTCATCCTCATCTCTCTCACCTGCAACTGGCAATTCAGCCCCGCCGCCAAGGCCGCGCGCAGCGACCATCAGCGCGAACCCGCATGGCAAAGCATCCTGGGCGGCTGGAAATTCATTTTGCACAATCGGATTATGTTATCCGTCATGGCGCTGGATATGTTTTCGGTGCTGTTCGGCGGCGCGGTTGCGATGCTGCCCGCCTATGCTGACCAGATTCTGCACGTCGGTTCGCAAGGTCTGGGTATTTTACGCGCCGCGCCCGCGATCGGTTCTATCATCGTCGCCATCGCCCTGGCGATGCAACCGATGCAAAAAGTCAAAACCCGCAATCTGCTCCTCGTCATCTGCGGCTTTGGCCTCTGTATGGTTTGTTTCGGTTTGTCGCGTTCTTTTACCCTCTCGATTTTCCTGCTCGCCCTGTCAGGCGCATTCGATAGCGTCAGCGTCATCACGCGTTCCACGATTTTCCAATTGTTGACGCCTGACGATATGCGCGGGCGCGTCGCAGCGGTGAACAGCATGTTTATTATCTCCTCCAATGAAATCGGCGCCTTTGAATCCGGCCTGGCCGCACGCCTTCTCGGCCTGGTGCCCTCCGTCGTCATCGGCGGCCTCGCCTGCCTCGGCGTCGTCGGAGCCACCGCCCTGCTCTCGCCCAAAATGCGGAGTTTGGTGATTGATGCGGATGAAAATAGATAGAACTTGTTAACCAAATCATGTAATTCTGGCAGGAACGGTCCCGTAGCTCAACCGGATAGAGCAACTGCCTTCTAAGCAGTAGGTTGCAAGTTCGAGTCTTGCCGGGATCGCCAAACCGACAAATTTGCCAAATAGTTCAAAGGCGCGCTGGCATGGGGCGGCTGCTTCACCATTTTCGTCAGCGTTTCCAAAGACGTTCTCCCTGCACTGATCGCCGACTGTACCAGCTGAACGCAAGCATCTGGATGATAATGCAGCGCATGTTCCGGCGTTTGTTTCGCCAACTGCAAAGCCAGGCTTTTAATTTCCTCCTCCCTTTTTTGTTTTTGCTCATATTCAGCGCGAATACGGTTATTGGCCGCCATCCGCTCAGCCACGTGACCGTCGAAAAAAGTTCCGGGAGGTGATGGACGCCGCGCAACGCCGTTCACAGCACGACGTTCAAATAAAGAAGGGGTAGACATTAAAGCCTCACAACAAATGGGTTGAGGGACCCACAGTTGCGGCGGAAACATTCAGCATCCACCATGGCCGTAGCGCTTTAGCTTTTTTACGCGGTGCAAGCTGCCCCATCAAATTCCGCGCGGCGCGCCAGGATAAACCAAACACGACCGATACCCGTATTATTATAGATAATGGCCGCTTTGGGCAAGCAAAATCAGAGCCCTGGCGAAAAAATACGGTCGCGCAAATACTGGATTTGTTTGCCGGTATCCTTGCCATCCGTCGCCTGGTGATAAGAGGTGTTGTATACGTTTTCGGCATAAAACAATAAATTCTGCAAACGGTTGGGCTTATCCTGCCACATTGTCTCAAGATTTCTTATCGCCTGATTAAAAAGTTCTTCGCCTTTTGGGCCGCACTGACTAAGTTTTCCAAACACAAAATTGTATAATTGCATTTCCAGTTTATCCACGCCTAATGGTTTTCTGATCGTTTCACTGACAACATCAGGCTGCCGTATCGCCCATGAAAATGCTTCCAGTCCGCCCAGGATGCTTTCCAGGATTTCGAGATCTGGCGCAATATCGGATCTCATAAATTCCGCGGCCGACCGGGAACCATATTCATCGCATACCAATGCATGAATAACGCCCTTGCTGGCTGATGCCTTTTCAACCCTCAAGATGCTTTCAACCCACATTTTTGGATCTGTATATGTGAGCGTAGATTTCGTTTGAACTGTATTCATAAATTTTTCCACTCATTAAAATTCCCCGGTAATAATACCTATAACGGTCAAGCAATGCAAACTTTTTCATCCGGACAAGATATGAAAATATTCCTTGACAGACGCCCCATAATAGGCTTATAATCCTGTTATGGCTATTAGGCTCGAGACTAATTTTCATCGTTGCGGCAAGATATGTTCGGCCCGGTCTGGTTCGGCATCACTGTCCCCGCTCGCCATTCGTGGCCTCTCTGGCAAGGAGGTTCCCGTGAGCGGAAAAGTACAGCTGCAATGTATTGATCAAGGTAACCCCGGGGATACTTTTTCCCATCAAATCCCATGCCATCCCATAAGAAAACAGCCCTATCCCATCCGGGAGGGGAAAAATCCCATGAAATCCCAAGACACTATTGAGGTTTATCAATGACTTAGCACAATTCGCCAACTTTGGGTTGCCAATCGACGCCCGAGCCGCTAAAAAACCCGTTATGAGAGGATCCGACGTGCGTAAAGGCGCCATAACCACTCTTGCCGCTTTGGTCATCAGTCTGTCCGCCTGTTCGGCGCAGGCCGGTGGTTGGCAATGCGCGACCTATGCGCGCGAAATCGCGCCCGTGGAATTGCGCGGCAACGCCTGGACCTGGTGGCAGCAAGCCGCCGGACGCTACGACCGCGGCCAAACTCCAAAAATCGGCGCGGTTTTGGTTTTCAAACGCACGCCCGCCATGCCTGCGGGCCACGTCGCTGTGGTGCGCCGCGTGATCTCCCCGCGCGAAGTTCTGGTTGAACAAGCCAATTGGGCCACCCGCGCCGGCGGCCGCGGCAAAGTCACGGCAGGCGACCGCGTGATCGACATCTCCCCGAAAAATGACTGGACGGACGTGCGCGTCTGGTACGCGCCGGTGAATGATTTCGGCCGCAATAATCCCAGCTATGGTTTCATCTACGCTCCGGATTATGACCCCAAGACCGGCATCCAGTGGAACGCCGAAGAAACTCCGCCGGGCAGCCCCGGTTGATTTAACGCCAGCCTTGCAATTGATTTAACAGCACACTCTCATCATTCCGCATGATGCCCGCGTAATCTGTTGCCGCGCCGGGCGTCAGTTCCAAACCCAAGACCAATTTACCCTCTTCCAGATCGTTGATTTTCACCTGCGCGGCCCTGGTCGCCGTAAAGCCAAACTCGCCGTAATAATTCGGATCGCCGACCAGATAGATCATGTCAAAACCCTGCGCCGTCGCGGTTTCAATCGTATGGCGGATCAGGCGCGCGGCCAGACCAAGCTTCTCGTGACTCTGCGCTACCGCGATGGGCCCCAGCAATAATGCCGCCCGCGGATTATCGCCAACACATACGCGGTAATTCCGCACCACGCCCAAAACCAGATCATGTTTATTCAGCATCACGAAACACAGCGCCGGATCCGGCGGCGTGCCTTCGCGCAGCCGGTAAATCGCGCGCATCATGCGCCCCGGCCCGAACGCCTTTTCCAGCAGCGTGCGCACGCCGCCTTGATGGCGTTGCTCCTCAATCGCGATATGATAAACGTGTTCAGTCATAGAAACTGAATTACCTATTCCGCAGGCCAGAACAAGATGGAATTAATAAAAATTTCGCAAAGACCCCTTACGGCCCATCGGGCCGCGGGCCTATTTGCCTGTTCTTTTTGGGACCGGCTGACAAATAATACCAAGGAATTGCGATGAACGCGTCCATAAACGTGCGGTAAGTAACAATCGCATTACCGTCCTCTTTGTTAGGAAAAATCTTTAATCTTATAAGACTCTTATCATGCAGCGTCCGGCAATAATTTTCATTGACGCCTTGCACGCTGGCTTCCAGACTAGCCAAACTTGTGACTGGATAGTTAGCCAAGTAATTTATAACATCCAGAGCTTTATTTTCTCCTTTATATTGCAGCCGATCCATTTCAAGTTCCTGATTAACCGCTTCAATAACTTTCGGCACCAGTTCGGCAGTAGCCTGCATGCCGGTCAAAGCAAAGTTCAGCCAGTTCGCCCATGCGGCCACACCATCACGCGGAATTTGTTTTAGGCATTCGTAATAAGCCGCTTTATTTTGTGAAATATAAGCGCTGAGGGGAAAAACCCAGGTGTCCGGAAATTCATCTTGCATGGCGAGCGGAATTAACAATCTCCCTGTCCTGCCATTGCCGTCCCGAAAAGGATGCGTGCATTCAAATCCGGCATGCGCGATGATGCTGCGCATAAAGGCATCGGCAAAATCGCGATCCGGCTGGTTCACATAATGCAATAGATCTTCAATGAAATCCGGAACGTGATCCGGCGGCGGCGGAGAATATTGAACCCAGCCCGTCCTCGGGTCGCCGATACTGATATCCCTATACCGAAACTGTCCGGGCAAAGCTTCGGGCTCCCTTTTAAACATGATTTTATGCAGATCTAAAATCGTATCGGCGGAAATATCTTCCGGATTCATTTTCGCCGCCAGGCCATAGGCAACCCGCATATTACTTGATTGCGGATTATACAGGGCGATATCCCTGCCCCCGATGGTAATATTCTCCAGAAACAGATTTTCAAGCGTTAAATTAACATGCTCAATACTCGCGGAAGAAATAATTTCAGAACACAATAACAATTCGCGCAAAGCCGCATGATTAGGCTGATCGTCCAATAACTTGCGGGCCTTTTGCAATTTAGCAAACACCTCAGCCGTGCGTTCCGCGAACTGGGAGTATAACTGATCATGAATATCTTGGTAATCAAACATCGCGGATTGTTACCACATCCGGTATTGGAAACCAAGGAATATTGCCGGAATATCAGCCGCCCAACGAGCAAAACTCTTCATTTCCGCTTGAATTGCGCAAAATGGATAATTAGAATAACAGCTTAGGGGGAGAAGATATGGTTATATTTAATGAAAGAAAATCTTATGCGGCCGCGCCTTTATCTCAACCACTCAATACTGAGTTGAGAGTAAGTATAATCGCCCTTTATAACGCACGGGCGCGTAAAACGCGCGCAGAACTTCGGCTCAACCAGAAGGCTGAAGGTGAACAATCCTCTCAAAAACCAACTGGCACGAGAGAGCCGTAATTACTAAGCCAACCGTTCCTTCAAAATCTGATTAACCAAATCCGGATTGGCCTTACCGCCAGATGCCTTTAACACCTGCCCAACGAAAAAGCCGAACAGTTTGTCCTTGCCGCTGCGGTACTCCGCAACCTTATCTGCATTCGCCGCCATGACTTCGGCAATGATTTTTTCTATCAAGGCGGGATCGGTGATCTGCTGCAGGCCTTTTTCGGCGACGATGGCCTTGGCACCCTTCCCACTTTCCAGCATCTCCGCAAACACATCCTTCGCGATTTTACCGGAAATCGTTTGATCCGAAATCAAATCAATCAACTCCCCCAGCGCAGCGGGTGCGACGGGGGACTGATCCAATTCAACACCTTTTTTATTCAGCGCGCCCAACAATTCATTGATCACCCATGTCGCGGTCAAAACCGGATCGCGGTCGTGGCACGCTGCCTCAAAATAATCCGCGCGTTCTTTTTCCGCCGTCAAAACACCCGCGTCATATACCGATAAACCAAGCACATCCTGATACCGCGCGCGTTTCGCGTCCGGCAGTTCGATCAAATCGCGGCGGATATTTTCCACATATTCATGCGAAAGCGTCAGCGGCAATAAATCCGGATCAGGGAAATAGCGGTAATCGTGCGCCTCTTCCTTGCTGCGCAGGCTCCGCGTTTCGCCCTTGGCCGCGTCGTACAAGCGCGTTTCCTGACTAATCACGCCGCCGCCCTCCAGAATTTCCACCTGCCGCGCCGCTTCATATTCAATCGCCTGAGTAATGAAACGCACCGAATTCACGTTCTTAATCTCACACCGCGTGCCCAGCGGCCCGCCGGGTTTTCGCACCGACACGTTCACATCCGCGCGCAGATTGCCCTCCTCCATATTCCCGTCACAGGTGCCGAGGTAACGCAGAATAGAACGGATCTTTTTCACATAGGCAGCCGCCTCTTCCGGCGCGGATAAATCCGGTTCGGAAACAATTTCCATCAACGCCACGCCGCTACGGTTCAAATCCACAAATGTCTTTTGCGGATGCTGGTCGTGCAGCGATTTCCCCGCATCCTGTTCAAGGTGCAAACGCGTAATGCCGATTTCCTTGCTGCTGCCGTCCGGCAGGTCAATTTTGATTTTGCCCTTGCCCACAATCGGATGCGCGAATTGCGAAATCTGATAACCCTGCGGCAGATCGGGATAGAAATAATTCTTGCGCTCAAACACCGACGTCAAATTGATTTCCGCGTTCAACCCCAAACCCGTCCGCACCGCCTGGCGCACGACCGCCTCATTCAGCACCGGCAACATCCCCGGCATCGCCGCATCCACCAGCGACACATGATCATTCGGCGCCGCGCCGAACCCCGTGGCCGCACCTGAAAACAATTTGGAATCCGAAATCACCTGGGCGTGGATTTCAAGACCCATCACCAATTCCCAATCGCCGGTTTGGCCTTTAACGCGATACGCCATCAATGGACTCTTTCTTATTTATTTGCTTCGCTTGATATGCTTGCCATTCATCCGGCGTCATTTCGACAACCTTATTATCCAGCCAAACTGCGAGCTTGGTATTGGTTTCACGCGCAAGGTCTACCGCTTTCGCGCTTGCTTTCACCATGCCAAGCATAATCTGTTCATACCAGGGGTGCTGCTCTTCCATCTATTCCTTCCTCGCCGCCTCTACCAGACTAAGAACAGACGGCCACATCTTGTCATTGAAGTATACCTTACTCTCATCCTTACGGGCAAGAACCTTAATCCCTATCCCCTGTTTATCTTGTAAAATTTCCAGCGGATATCTCGCATCAATGATCAACGCGCGGTCAACCAGAGGCAGGTATAAATCCACCAGATTCACCAATCCTCTTCCAAAACGGCGGCGAATGTCTTGTTCTGGAATATTATGTCCTCCCTGTGCAACACGAATGGCGACACGATCGACTGCCAGATCAGCCGATGGCAACCATAGAAAGATAAGCGTTGCCCTGTACCCAACCTTCTGTGCTCGCTGAATGGATTGGGCATGCCCCTTCCCTGCCGCGGTGCTTTCAAATGCAAAATTCTTGCGCTTTGAAATGAGTGAACTGATGCGTGATAACATTACCTTTCCCGCGTCTACAGCGGCCTCATCCGCATTAAACGGGCTGATGCCTTTTGCAATCTCATCGGCATTCACGAATTCATTGGTTTGCAAAAAATCACGCAACATCGCTTTCGCCGCCGTCGTTTTCCCCGCACCATTCGGCCCTGCGATCATATAAACGTCAGGCATGGGCCTACGCCGCCATGATCGTTGGAGTTGCCGTGAAACCAGCGGCGGCCTCAAGCGCGGCGGCGGCGCGGATCATCGTGATTTCGTCAAACGATTTGCCGATCAATTGCAGCCCGAGCGGCAAACCGTTCGCGGCCAGGCCCGCGGGCACCGACATGGCGGGCAAACCGGCCATGGATGCGGGAATGGTAAAGGCGTCGTTCAAATACATTTCGACCGGATCGGTTGGTTTTTCTTCCCAGCCGAATGCAGTCGAAGGCGCGGTGGGCGCGAGCAAGACGTCGCACTTTTTAAACGCCTCATCAAAATCGCGCGCAATCAGGGCGCGCACGCGCTGCGCCTTGCGGTAATAAGCGTCGTAATAACCCGCGCTCAAAACATACGTGCCGATCATAATCCGGCGCTTCACCTCACGGCCAAAACCTTGCGCGCGGGTGTTTTCGTACACCGCCGTTAAATCTTTACCCTCCGCGCGGAGGCCGTAACGCATGCCGTCATAACGCGCGAGGTTCGATGAACATTCCGCCGGCGCGATGATGTAATAAGTCGGCAGGGCGTATTCCGTATGTGGCAAAGACACCTCAATAATTTCCGCGCCCGCGTCGCGCAGCCATGCCGCGCCCTTGTCCCACAGCGCTGAGATTTCCGAATTCAAACCGGACGGGCGGTATTCACGCGGAATGCCGATGCGCAGGCCTTTGATATCCTGGCCCAAACCACGCGTGAAATCCGGCGTTTCGATGCGCGCGGAAGTGCTGTCTTTCGGATCTTCACCCGCCATGGTGTTCAACATCAACGCGCAATCTTCGACCGTGCGCGCGAACGGCCCCGGTTGGTCGAGCGACGAAGCGAACGCCACCACGCCCCAACGCGAACAGCGGCCATAGGTGGGTTTAATGCCGACAATACCCGTGAATGACGCTGGCTGACGAATGGAACCGCCGGTATCCGTTCCCGTCGCGCCCATCGCGCCGCGCGCCGCGACGATCGCCGCCGACCCGCCAGATGAACCGCCAGGCACGAGTTTCGGACTGTTATGCCCTGCACCTTCCGCTCCAGTACGTTTCCATGGGCTTTCGACGTAACCGTAAGCCGACGTAATATTCGCCGAACCCATGGCGAATTCATCGAGATTTAACTTGCCTAAAAACGCCACGCCGGCATCCAGCAAATTTTGCCCTACCGTACTTTCATACGTCGGCACAAAGTTTTCCAAAATCTTACTGCCCGCCGTCGTGCGGATGCCTTTCGAACAAAACAAATCTTTATTCGCCAGCGGAATTCCATCGAGCGGCAATGCCGTGCCCGCCGCATAACGCGCATCCGAAGCCTTCGCCGCCGCCAAAGCCTGTTCCGGCGTTTCGGTGATGTAACAATTCAGCGGGCGCAATTGTTCAGTGGCCTTGATATGATCGGCCACAACTTCGGACGGTTTGAAATCCTTGTTGCGGTAGCCTTTTAGAGCTTGCGCGATAGTGAGATGGGTAAAAGTTGTCATCGCGGTACCTTAGCCAAACCAAGGCTTTTCGCAAGAAATAATTTTAAAAATTCAACCTCCCCCTTGTGGGGAGGTCAAAACGCGGCACGCGTTTTGGGTGGGGGGATATGCGCCAGAACATCATCGATCACGGCACTTAAGTTTTGGTTAATGTCCCGATTGCTATAGCGCAAAACCTGATAACCTTCTGATCGCAAAAATTCATCGCGCGGCGCATCTATATCCATGTCATGATGGCTGCCATCAATTTCAACAATCAGGCGATGCTCGTGGCAGCAAAAATCAGCAATATATTTTCCAAACAGAGCTTGCCTGCGCCATCGACCATAAATTCTTCTATCCTGTACTTTAATCGCCAACCAGAATTTTCGCTCTTCCGGCGTCATGTGCTGGCGCATACTTCGCGCGAAGAAAAACTGCGGTGAACGATTCACGTGTGTTACCCCCACCCAAAATTGCTATGCAATTTTGACCTCCCCACAAGGGGGAGGTTGCTTTCTATTCCACCACCTTCGGCACGACAAAATAATTCTCCATCGTCTCCGGCGCGTTCGACACGATATCCGCCGCGCATCCGCCTGCCGTCACGACATCTTCGCGCAGCGGCAAGGTCATCCCGCTCACCGATACCAGCGGTTCCACGCCGTCGGTATTCACGGCTTGGAGTTTTTCAATCCAGCCTAAAATACCGTTCACCTCCGCCGTCATGGCGGGCAGTTCATCAGGCGGAATGGCGATACGCGCGAGGCGCGCGACCTTGGCAACTTCGGGTTCGGACAGGGACATGTTTTTCAACCTTTTTAATAGATTTACTGAAAAAGAGGCTGGAAGCTAGAGGCTGGAAGCTAGAAATTATACTTTTCTTTCCTAAACCTAGCCTCTAGCATCCAGCCTCCAACTTCCGATGCGCCATCCCCCCAAAACCTTCCTCGACGCCGCTGCGCCCGGAACCGCCCTCCTCGCGCTGGACGTCAGCGCGAAACGGATCGGACTGGCCGTGACAAATCCGGAACGCACGCTGGCGCTGCCGGTGGAAACGCTGCGCCGCCGCAAGTGGGCGGATGACGCGGCGGCGCTGGTTCAAATTATCCGGGAGAGGAATATCGGCGGCCTAGTGATCGGGATGCCGTTGCGCGCGGACGGCACCACGGGCCCCGAGGCGCAAAGCCGCCTGACCTTTGCCCGCAACCTGGATATCGCGTTGACTGCGGCGGGCATCACCCTGCCCTATGTCATGCTGGATGAAAGTCTGACGACACATGCCGCGCGCGAAACTCTGGCCGGGCGCGGCGCGGCGCATGCGGCGGAAGACCAGATCGCCGCGCAAATGTTATTGAACCATTTTATGGCTCAAGACTTTGGGAAATAGCCTGCTTTGGCGCTACGCCCGTGTCGGCGAAACGATCGGGCAAAGCGGAAATATAATCAACAAGGACATTCGTATTTTGTATCGGCGGCTGCGCCGGAACTTCGATCAGATCGATCATGGCGGCGCCCAATAAAATAGCCTTGCCTTCACGGCTAATAAACCGGGTCAGTTTTTCATCCGCCCGTATAATGCTCTCAGCCAGCACTCTATAAAATTTCTTTAACATATATCCCTCTTTTTATGTTATTATGGGCATAAGTGGATCTGAAAGTAAAGAAATTTACGATTTACCGCAAATTTTAGGGGGCAGTCACAAAACTGTCATAATTCGCAGGTTATACTAAAGGAGTAATTAGGGGTGATTCATGGTGGATCAAAAAGCCGTTGAAAAGATTAAAGGTTTAAAAGAACCCAGCCGGATCAGGCTGCCCGCATGGGCGCTCGCCATCTCCATCGCATTCACCGCCGCAACCCTTCCCAGCCAAGCGAAAGCCGCAGAAGTTCCAACCGCCGCCGCCATCACCCGTCGGGCCGGATCTTTTGCCAATAATCGCAGCATGTCAGGCCGCCTGGGAATTTTGGATAATACGTCCGCCGCAGCAAGCGCGGATATTGCCCCTGCCGAACCTAAACAGACTGAAAAACCCGCCGCCGACGCCTCCACCGTCAACCTGTCCGCTACCGAATTCCACCACCGCATGGCGGCTGGGAATATTAGCGCCAAAACGCTGCTCGGCACCGACCTGACCCGCGATCAACGCATGGCGGCGGAAGTGCAAGCCAACCAGGAAGCGTTTTTGGACTCTATGAAATTGGATGTAGAAGCATTGGGCGCTTATCAATTCTGGACGGGTTTCCGCCCTTCGACCAAAGGTTTGTCACACTTCATTTTAACCAAAGACGGCGCCATCGGCCGCGCCCACAGCAAAACGCCGCAAGTCGGCCAAACGGTGGGCAATACTCTATAAATGTTTGAAAATTAAGCCGGCTGCAAACCCGCACCGCGCCAACCCGTGCGGAATGCGCGGAAGCCAGCCTTTAGTTTTGACACAAAGCCGACTTTTTTGGGACGCTCAACCGCCGCGTGAAACATACGGGCGGCAGCCGGTGAAATCTTGTTCGTGGTTTCGGCTGCTATAATCCGGCCTTTAACCGCGATCACAAATTCTTCCTTATCCGTTTCGGTCGCGCTCGGAACGGCTACCAGCTTTTTATCCCGGTAAGCGCTGCAGATCAGCGATAAATCCCGCTGGCTCAGGGTATTTGAAGAGTAAATCGCCCGCGTCGCCTTTTCAACATCAAGCAAGAACACGCCTTTTTCCACCGTGCCGAATTTGGATGCCTCGGCAAATACGGCCTGGGGCGGAACCATTAAATCCGGCATTTTTAACGGGTCGTAAAATTGGTTACCCAAATCAATAGAAGGCAAGCAGCCTGTATATTCAGCCCGGCTGGAATAAGCTCGGCGGGGTTTGAAAAGATTTAATCTAGCCATATCGGATCATAACCTCAGTTAGAGTGAAAAACAACGAATTTAATACTTTCATACCGCTTTATACTTTGAATTTAAATAGGGGAATAAGTGATTGATTTCTCTAGGAATATACCGCCCCATGACCCACAGGGTTTTCAAATATTCTCCAATCATCAGCTCCATGGTCCAGCGCTGTTGCCACCAGTGGGAGGTGGTTTGGGTATCGGTGGGAAACAGCGTGACCTTCACATCCGGCGCGGCCATGGCCAGTTCCAGACTGGCGCGCGGCAGGTGGTAATTGGAGCTGACCAATATAATGTCATGGATATTGTGCGCCTTTAGCCAGGCGGCGATCTCGCTGCCGTTTTCAAAGGTATTGGTCGCCTGGTGGCCGAGCGCGATGCAGCATTCCATCAATTCCAGCCGGTGCAACCCGCCCGCGCCGCGCACGAGGTCGCGAACCCCAACATTCGGGCCGACGCCCGAAACGAACATCTGCGGCGCCCGCCCGGCATCGAGCAGCGCCAGCGCCGTTGCGATGCGCCCTGAACCGCCTGTGACAACGACAATCGCGCTGGCGGAAACATTCGCCGCCGGAACAGGCGCGGGCAAAGTAATCCAGAAAATTCCAAAGCCAACCGCCAGGACGGTCAAAACCAAAACCGCCAGGCGAACCAGGAACATGAATAATCCGATCACGTCAGTCTCCTCATATTAATTTT
>JABDAM010000012.1 GCA_013289145.1 Alphaproteobacteria bacterium
CCGCTAGCAAATCCGGGAAACCACAGAGGAAACCATGAAGTTTTTTATCGACACCGCCGACATCAAAGAAATCAAGGAATTAGCCGCATCAGGCCTTCTGGACGGCGTGACAACGAACCCGTCACTGGTCGCGAAATCCGGCGCGGCGAATTTTATCGAATTAATTACGGAGATTTGTAAAGTCGTGCCAGGGCCGGTGAGCGCCGAGGTTGCCGCGATGGATTACGATACCATGCTGAAAGAGGGCGAACGCCTGGCGAAAATCGCGCCGAATGTGACGGTGAAATTGCCGCTGACTTATGATGGGCTGCGTGTTTGCAAAGTCCTGTCAGGCCAAGGCATCATGACGAATGTGACTCTGTGCTTTTCCGCGAACCAGGCGTTGCTGGCGGCCAAGGCGGGGGCGACGTTTATTTCGCCCTTTATCGGGCGGCTGGATGACGTCAGCATGGACGGCCTGCAATTGATTTCCGATATCGTGCAGATTTACCGCAATTATCCTGAACTCAGCACAGAAGTTCTGGCGGCGTCTATCCGTCATCCGGTCCACATGCTCGAATGCGCCAAAATCGGCGCGGACGTGGCGACGATGCCGCCTGCGGTATTGAAACAGCTGTTCAATCACCCACTGACGGACAAAGGCCTGGCGCAATTCGCAGCGGATTGGGAAAAATCAGGACAAACAATTTTGTAATCTTGCAAGTATTAAAAAAATTGCAAAATTCCGCACATTCGCATTACCATCCTAATCTCCGCGACCGGCCTCTGGAGTTGCGGAGGTGTCTGTGCTAAGAAAGCTTATGCGCTTTGAGAGAGTTTTATTGGCCGTCGCCCTCTGCCTGCCATTATTGGCTGCTTGTGCGAGTACAAAAGATGACGATTACGTCGAGCGTCCGGCTGAAGAGATTTACAATTCCGGCATCAAGAAATTCAACGAGCGCAACTACACCAGCGCGGCTAAGGAATTTGATGAGGTCGATCGTCAGCATCCCTATTCCGAATGGGCGCTGCGCGCGCAATTGATGGGGGCCTATAGCTATTACCAAGGCTTGAATTACAAGGAAGCGTTAAAGGCGTTGGAAAACTTTATTCAAGAAAATCCGGGCTATAAGGATGTCGGTTACGCCTATTACCTGCGTGCCTTGTGTTATTATGAACAGATCGTCGACATCACGCGCGATCAACAGACGACTAATTTCGCGCTGGAGGCGCTGCGCGACGTCACAACGCGTTTTCCCGACACCGAATACGCGCATGACGCGCAGTTGAAAATTGATTTGGCGCTCGGCCAGCTGGCCGGGCATGAAATGGATATCGGGCGTTATTATGAGCGTCACGGCATTTATCAGGCCGCGATCAATCGTTACCAGGTCGTGGTGAAAAATTATCAAACCACCGGCCAGGCGCCCGAAGCGCTGCATCGCATGGTGGAATGTTATCTAGCGCTGGGCCTGACGGATGAGGCGAAGCGCGCCGCGGCGGTATTGGGGTATAATTACCCGAATAATCCATGGTACCGCAAAGCCTATGCGCTGCTGGTCAAGGATGGCGCGGCGCCTGCGGGTGATGAAGATGGCTGGCTGCACCGGCAGGTAAAGGCGGTTTTCTAGGCTGGTCCCGGGGCAAGATTTATTGCTTATTTTCTGGCCGAAAAGGTGACAAATCTAAGGAAAATACATTATAAATAACTGTGCTCACCCATCTTGCCATTCGCGATGTTGTTTTGATTTCGGCGCTGGACCTAACGCTTGCGCCGGGCCTGACGGTCATGACCGGCGAAACCGGCGCGGGAAAATCGATTATTCTGGATGCGTTGGCACTGGTGCTGGGCGCGCGGAGCGAAGCACGGTTAGTTCGTACGGGTGCGCAGCAGGCAAACGTGACGGCAAGTTTTGATCTGCCGGCTAAAAATCCCGCGATTAAAATTTTACGTGATCAAGGCATTACAGTTGGCGATGAGCTTATCATCCGCCGCGTGGTGGGCGCAGACGGCAAATCCAAAGCATTCATTAACGATCAGCCCGTCGGCATTGCGCTGCTGCGCGAGATTTCGCCCATGCTGGTGGATGTGCATGGTCAATTTGATAATCAAGGTTTGTTGGACCCTGCGACGCACTTGGCGCTGCTTGACCGTTTCGCGGCGCATGAAAAGTTATTGTCTGTCGTTGCGGCGGCATACGGTGATTGGCGTGACAAGGAGTCCGCATTAGCGAATTTGCGTGAAACCGCCGCCAAGGCTGCCGCGGAAGAGGCTTTTTTACGTGCCGCCGTTGCAGAACTGGAAGATCTGTCACCGGAAGCTGGTGAGGAGGAAAAACTCGCCGCGCGACGTACGTTTTTGCAGCAGCAGGAAAAATTATTTGAAGTCCTGCGTTACGCGGATGAAGGGTTGGGCGGCATGGAAACCACCTTGCTGGATGTGCGGCGGCAAGTGGAAAAAGTGATGGATAAAACCGGCGCGATTTTATCGCCGCTGTCGGGCGCGATGGATGCATTATATGACGCCGTTGCGAACGCGCAAAGCGCTGCGCAGAGTATCGCAGACGAAATTAACAACGACGATCAAAGTTTGGAACAATCCGAAGCGCGTCTCTTTGCTATCCGCGCACTGGCACGTAAGCATCACTGCACGGCAGATCAATTATCCGAAAAACGCCGCGAATTTTCACAGGCATTAATGCTGATTGAAGATCAAGGGGATTTCATGGCGCGTCTGGAAAAGGAAACCGCGGGAGCGCGCGCGCGCTATATTACGGCGGCGGAGAAATTATCCGCTTCGCGCAGTGCGGCTGGGGATAAATTATCCAAAGCAATTCAAAAAGAATTGGCGCCGTTAAAATTGGAAAAAGCGACTTTTGCGGTAGCGGTTGAGCCGCTGAATGAAAGCCAATGGAGCGCGAACGGCGCGGATTCCGTTCGGTTTATGGTGGCGATGAATCCGGGGCAACCGCTCGCGCCGCTGCATAAAACCGCTTCGGGCGGTGAGATGGCGCGGCTGCTCTTGGCGATCAAGGTTGTTTTGGCGAAGATCGAAAATATTCCCGTGCTGGTCTTTGACGAAGTCGACACCGGTATCGGCGGCGCGGTAGCGGAGGCGGTGGGTGAACGCCTGCAGAAACTCGCGCTTGATGCGCAAGTGATTGTTATCACGCATGCCCCGCAAGTTGCGGCGCGCGGCGCAAACCATTGGCGCGTTGCGAAATCGCAAAAAGCGAAGCAAACGATGACGCAGGTGGAAGTTTTAAATGACAACGACCGCCGCGAAGAAATCGCGCGTATGTTATCCGGCGCGGAAATTACGGGTGAAGCACGCGCCGTGGCTGAGCGCATGCTGGCAGGATAAACGCGTTCGATGACGAAGCAAATTCAACAGACAATGCAGGAATTGGCCGCTGAAATCGCGCGGCATGATGAACTGTATCACGCTAAAGATGCGCCGGAAATTTCCGATGCGGAATATGATTTGCTGCGCCGCCGCTATGAAAAATTGGCCAAAGATTATCCGCAATATGCGGTTGCCGGAACGCTGCATAAGGTTGGCGCGGCGCCCGTGGCGGGCTTCAGAAAAATCGCGCATGTGGTGCCCATGCTGTCGCTCGGCAATGCCTTTGATGATGAAGATGTCATGGACTTTGTGCAGCGCATGCGGCGCTTTCTGAATTTACCAGACGATGCGCAGATTCCAAGCGTAGCGGAACCAAAACTGGACGGTCTTTCATTGTCGTTGCGGTATGAAAGAGGGGAATTCATTTATGCTGTCACACGCGGCGACGGCGCGATAGGCGAGGACGTTACGGCCAACGCGCGCACGATCAAGGATATTCCGCAAAAACTGTCTGGTCATCCGCCTGATGTTCTGGAAGTGCGGGGCGAGATTTTTATGCACCGCGATGATTTTCAGAGGTTGAACGATGTGCAAACAGAGGCCGGCCGGCCGGCCTTTGCCAATCCGCGCAATGCGGCGGCGGGTTCGATGCGGCAGTTAGATCCCATGATCACAGCCACGCGGCCATTGCGTTTTGCAGCCTATACGTGGGGCGAAGTTTCCGCACCGCTTGCGCCAACATTATGGGAAGCGCGCGCGAAATTGCAGAGTTTTGGATTCCAATTAAATGCGCCGGTCGCGCTATGCGAAACGGAAAAAGATTTGCTGGAATTCTATCAAAAGTTTTTGGCCGCGCGCGCGGATCTGCCGTTTGACATCGACGGTGTGGTTTATAAAGTCAACGATCTAGTGTTACAAAACCAGCTGGGTTTTGTCGCGCGCGCGCCGCGCTGGGCGATTGCCCATAAATTCCCGGCGGAGCAGGCGCTGACGCGATTGAATGCGATTACGATACAGGTGGGCCGGACCGGCGCGCTTACGCCGGTCGCGGAGCTCGAACCTATTAACGTCGGCGGCGTGATGGTATCACGAGCGACGCTCCATAACGAAGATGAGATTGAACGCAAAGATGCGCGCGCAGGTGACATGGTTTGGGTGCAGCGTGCAGGCGACGTTATTCCGCAAATTTTAGGTTTCAAAGACGACGGTCATCACGCCGTGCGCGCAAAATTTGTTTTTCCCGATCACTGTCCCGTCTGCGGCGCGGCAGCCGTGCGGCCTGAAGGCGAAGCGGTGCGGCGCTGCACGAATGGTTTGGCATGTCCTGCGCAGGCGTTGGAACACCTGCGGCATTTCGTTTCACGCGGTGCGGCGGATATCGCGGGGTTGGGTGAACGCACCCTAGCGGAATTTTATGAACTCGGCTGGGTGAGAACGCCGGTCGATATTTTCCAAATCGAAAAACATCAAGATGAATTATTACAGCGCGAGGGTTGGAAAGAAAAATCGGTCAGTAATTTACTGCTTGCAATCGAACGCGCGCGTCAAATGCCGATGGCGCGTTTTATTTATGCATTGGGTATCAGGCAAATCGGTGACACGACGGCAAAATTACTCGCACGGCATTTCAGTTCGTGGGAGAGTTTTTACGCCGCGATGCAATCCGATGAAGCCGAGGCGGAATTAATCGCGATGGACGGTGTCGGCGCAAGCATGGCAAAAGATCTGCTGGCTTTTTTTACTGAACCGCATAACCAGAAAGTTTTGCGTGCTTTGACGCAGGAAATTCAAATCCAGCCGGAAGGCCCGTCACAAACATCTGGTGTGCTGTCGGGTAAAACGGTTGTCTTTACGGGCACTTTGCCCACTTTGTCACGCGACGCGGCTAAGGCCATGGCGGAGCGCGCAGGCGCAAAGGTTGCCAGCAGCGTTTCCGCGAAAACTGATTTTGTGGTTGCGGGCGAGGATGCGGGCAGTAAGCTGAAAAAGGCCGCCGAACTGGGTGTGAAGGTGCTGAGCGAAGAGGGCTTCACCGAAATTTTAAACCAAGGATAGTCATAAATGCTTGAACTGCTGTCTGCGCATACTATATCACGGTGTGAAAAGGGGAAAACTGTGAAAACCGCCAAAGCCATCCGCCGTTCGAAACCATTATACTAAGGCACCGATTTTGAGGTATAGTTAACCATGGGACGCAAGCTCAGTTTTTGTAAGGATGATGCGCTGGCCAAGGCGCGGGATATGTTCGGTCGCCGCGGCTATGAAAAAACCTGCATGCGCGATGTGGCGAATGAATTGTCTGTGCCGGTGGCGTCTTTGTATCATTCCTTTGGCGATAAAAACGCGTTGCTGACAGCGTCGCTGGAAGCGTTTTTTGAAGGTACGGTGAAACCTAAAATGCTCGCCCTGGCCGCCGCCGAACATCCTATGGCGGCGATTGAGGCGCACTTTGCGGGCTTGATTGAATGCTACAGCAATCCGGAAAACACGGCACGCGGTTGCGTGATGCTTCATGCCGCGGGTGATTTGGTGGAACAGGTGCCTGAGGCCGCGCGCCTTGCCAAACAAATGATGAAATTTTCCCGCGAACAATTTATGGCGGCGATTGAGCGCGGCCAGGAATTGGGCGAAATTACACGTGTGCATGACGCCGAATTTTTGTCCGCCCATTTAATGGCGAATGTGATTGCCATCAAAACCTGGCTCCGCATGGGGGCAACGGTGGACCGTTTGCAAAACTATACGCGGCAGGCGTTGGCGATTTTGCGGCCATAGGCCCATCTTGCATTCCTGTTATTTCATACGCATATTTAAGCCATGAACTTCGAACGCTATACTGAGGCTTTGCGGGGTGTCCTGGCGGCGGCGCAGACGCTGGCGATGCGCGAACATCATCAGATGCTGGCGCCGGCCCATGTGCTGCGCGTGCTGCTGGATGCCGAGGAGGGTTTTGCCAATAACCTGATCCGCGACGCGGGCGGGGATCCGACCCTGCTGATGCGGGCAGCGGATGAGGCGATTAAGAAAATCCCAGCGGTTGAAGGTTCCGGTGCGGGTCAATTACGTTTGGCCCCTGAGACCGGAAGGATTTTTGACGCGGCGGAACAGCTAGCCGATAAAAACCGCGATCATTTCGTCACACTGGATCACTTGTTGTTGGCCTTCGCCATGACGACCGAAGACGGTTGGCCCGAAGCGATGCGTCTTGCCGTCATCACGCCGCAAAAACTGAACAAAGCCATCCAGGCCGCGCGCAAAGGCCGCAAGGCCGACAGCGCCAACGCCGAACAACAATATGACGCGCTGAAAAAATACGCACGCGATCTGACGGCGGCGGCATTTGAAGGTAAGCTCGACCCTGTCATCGGGCGCGATGAGGAAATCCGCCGCACGATCCAGGTTTTGGCGCGCCGCACGAAAAACAATCCGGTCTTAATCGGCGAACCCGGTGTGGGCAAGACCGCGATTGTCGAAGGTCTGGCGAACCGCATTATTTCCGGCGATGTGCCGGAAAGTTTGAAAAACAAGCGCTTGCTGTCGCTCGATCTCGGCGCGCTGATCGCTGGTGCGAAATACCGCGGCGAATTCGAAGAACGCCTGAAAGCCGTGCTGGAAGAAATCAAAAACGCCGCAGGTGAAATTATTTTATTCATCGACGAATTACACACGCTGGTTGGCGCGGGCAAGGCGGACGGCGCCATGGATGCGTCGAACATGCTCAAACCCATGCTGGCGCGTGGAGAACTTCGCTGTGTCGGCGCGACCACGCTGGATGAATACCGCAAATATATTGAGAAAGACGCAGCGCTGGCGCGGCGTTTCCAGCCGGTTTTTGTGGATGAACCGACGGTTGAAGATACGATTTCCATCTTGCGCGGATTAAAAGAAAAATACGAAGTGCATCACGGCGTTCGGATTACCGACAGCGCGATTGTCGCTGCCGCGACGCTGTCCAACCGTTATATCACCGACCGCTTTTTGCCCGATAAGGCGATTGATCTAGTGGATGAAGCCGCATCGCGTTTGCGGATGGAAGTGGATAGCAAACCCGAAGAGATTGACGAACTCGATCGCCGGATTATTCAATTAAAAATTGAGCGCGAGGCGCTGAAAAAAGAAACTGATACGGCCAGTGCGGCGCGTTTGGAGCGCCTCGCGAGCGAACTCGGCGAATTCGAAGACGAGAGCGCGAAATTGACGACGGCGTGGCAGGCGGAAAAAGACCAATTGAACGCGGCGCAGAAATTGAAAGAGCAATTGGATGCCGCGCGGACGGAATTGGATCAGGCCCAGCGTGGCGGGAACTTCACGCGTGCAGGAGAGTTGACGTACGGCGTTATCCCGCAACTCGAAAAACATCTGAAAGAAGCGGAGGCGCATAACAAAGACCGCACGCTGAATGAAGAAGTGCGCGCCGCCGACATCGCCGCGGTTGTGAGCCGCTGGACGGGTGTGCCGGTGGATAAAATGCTGGAAGGTGAGCGGGAAAAACTACTCCGCATGGAAGAGGAACTGGAGCGGCGCGTCGTCGGCCAGAACGAAGCCATTCACGCCATTTCGAACGCCGTCCGCCGCGCGCGGGCAGGTTTGCAGGATCCTAACCGTCCGATTGGTTCGTTCTTGTTCTTGGGCCCCACGGGTGTGGGAAAAACCGAACTCACCAAAGCGCTTGCCGCGTTTTTATTCGACGACGACACGGCCATGATCCGTATGGATATGTCTGAATATATGGAAAAACATTCTGTCGCACGTTTGATCGGCGCGCCGCCGGGATATGTGGGGTACGATGAAGGTGGGGCATTGACCGAGGCCGTGCGCCGCCGTCCGTATCAGGTGATTTTATTCGATGAAGTGGAGAAAGCGCATCCGGATGTGTTTAACGTGTTGTTACAGGTGCTGGATGACGGGCGTTTGACCGACGGTCAAGGCCGTACGGTTAATTTTAAAAACACCATGATTATCATGACGTCGAATTTAGGTTCAGAATATCTGACGGATGAAAGTTTATATCGCCGCGGCGACAACGGCGCCGATGAAATCAGCGCGGATGCCAAGGAAAAAGTGATGGCGACGGTGCGCGCCGCCTTTCGCCCTGAATTCCTTAACCGCTTAGATGAGATTTTATTGTTCCGCCGTCTTTCGCGCGCGGATATGGGGTGGATTGTGGATATTCAATTACAACGCTTGGGCAAGTTACTTGAAGACCGCAAGATCAGCCTCGACCTCACGCCCGCGGCAAAAGAATGGCTGGGCGATCACGGCTATGATCCCACCTACGGCGCGCGTCCCCTCAAACGCGTCATCCAGCGTGAATTGCAAAATCCGCTGGCGCAGGAAATTTTAGCGGGCAATATTCGTGAAGGTCAAAATGTGGAAATCGATGCCGGCAGCGATCACTTGCAAATCGGTGCAGCGAAAACTAGGGCGGCCTAGAGGCGAAAACCTTTCAATGCCACGCGGCCGGCTTGCGCGCGTTCGCCTATGAAGTCTTTGAGTTCCGCTGCCGTCAGTTCCTTGGTTTTACTGCCGGATTCCCAGGCAAGACCTTCTTTTAGCGCGAATGCGCGTGCCCCGTTGATGCCTTCCTTGGTTTTAATCAGCTGCACGCCTTTGCCTTTATTCATTTCGGGCAATTGATCCATTGGGAAAACTAACAGCTTGCCGTTCGCGCCCAGCACGGCGATGTGATCGGCATTCGTCGGCACAGGTGCGCAGACTTTCGCCTCAGCGCCCGCGGGCGGATTGAGGATTTGTTTGCCGGATTTCGTTTGCGCCAGGATTTCTGATTGCGGCACGATGAAACCGTGGCCGCTGTCCGATGCGACAAGCAATTTGCCCGCCGGATCATGCGCGAACAGCGTGACGACATCATTGCCTGCCCCGATATCGATAAGAAGTTTTAATGCCTCGCCATGTCCGCGCGCAGAGGGCAGGGCATCGGCGCCGACGGCATAAAATTTTCCGTTCGTGGTGAAGAGCAAAATTTTATCTGTCGACCAGGCATTGAAGACCATGCCTTCGCGGTCGCCTTCTTTATATTTAATTGTGTCGCGTGCGGTATCGTGGCCTTTGAACGCGCGAATCCAGCCTTTATCGGAGCAGACGACGGTGATGGCTTCGCGTTCGACCGGAATGGCTTCTTCAAGATTAATTTCGGCGGGCGCGCTGGCGATTTCGGTCCGGCGGCGGCCAAGCGGCGTGTCAGGACCGAAATGTTTTTGCATCGCCTTGACTTGATCCGCAATGGCGGACCAGCGTTTCCTTTCGTTGCTGATCAGGTCCAGCAGCGCGGCCTGTTCTTCGCGCAGCACCTTATCTTCACCGCGAATTTCCATTTCTTCGAGTTTGCGCAGGTTACGCAGGCGCATGTTCAAAATCGCCTCGGCCTGGGTGTCCGTCAGTTTGAATTTTTTCATCAGGACGGGTTTGGGCTCGTCCTCAGTACGGATAATGCGAATAACTTCATCTAGATTCAAATAGGCAATCAATAAGCCGCTCAAAATTTCCAGGCGTTCTTTAATTTTATTGAGGCGCCACTCACTGCGCCGCACCAGCACTTCGTGGCGGTGATCTAGAAACGCGCGCAGCAATTCTTTCAAATTCATCACGCGCGGCACGCGGCCTTTGTCGAGCGCGTTCAGGTTTATGCCGATACGGTTTTCCAGTTCCGTCATGCGGAATAACTGCGCCATCAAAACATCAGCATCCACGTTGCGCGATTTTGGGATCAGGACGAGGCGGATATCTTCTGCGCTTTCATCCCGAACATCTTCGAGCAGGGGCAGTTTTTTCTCATGCAGCAGCGCATCAATCCTTTCTTCCAATTTGCCCTTTTGCACCATCCACGGAATTTCCGTGATGACGATTTGATATCCGCCGCCGTGCAGTTTTTCGATCTCCCATTTCGCGCGCAAACGCAGCGAACCTCGGCCCGTGGTATAGGCCTGCTCAATCATTTCGCGATCTTCGACCAACAAACCGCCCGTGGGGAAATCCGGGCCGGGCATATGGGTGAGGAGTTCGGCAATCGTGGCCTTGGGCGATTTAATCAGGTGTAACAACGCGCTGCAAATTTCCGCGACGTTATGCGGCGGAATAGACGTCGCCATACCCACGGCAATCCCACTCGCGCCGTTTGCCAACAGATTGGGAAAGGCAGCGGGCAGAACGACGGGTTCTTTACCCGTGTCGTCATAGGTCGGGCGGAAATCGACAGTGTTTTCGTCAATGCCTTGCAACAGCAATTCTGCGGCGGTCGTCAGGCGTGATTCCGTATAACGCATCGCGGCCGGGTTATCGCCATCAATGTTTCCGAAATTCCCCTGGCCGTCGATGAGGGGATAACGCGCGGCGAAATCCTGCGCCAGGCGCACGAGAGCATCGTAAATGGAACTGTCACCGTGCGGGTGATAATTACCCATCACTTCACCGACGATTTTCGCGGATTTTTTCGGCGGGTTGGCGGGGCGCAAAAATAGTTGCGACATCGCGTATAACAGGCGGCGGTGAACGGGTTTCAATCCGTCACGCGCATCGGGCAGGGAGCGCGATGTGATGGTGGAAAGGGCATAGGCCAGATACCGCTCCGCCAGCAAATCCGTCAGGGGGGCGTTGTGGATGATTTCCTGAATGGCGGTAGGGGTATTTTTACGACTCATAGCACTGTTATAAATAGACTCGCGGCACGCGCAAATTGGTGGAAGTCAGGATTTCGTGGGGCGTCGTCTCCAGCGTTTCGGCGAGCTCTGCGACGGTAATTGTTTCTTTGTCTTGCGCGCCGATTAAAACCACTTCATCACCATTATAAGCCGTGCCGCCGGGGCCGATATCCACCATCATTTGATCCATGCAGACGTTGCCGACAATGGGATGGCGCGAGCCGCGGATAAGGACTTCGCCGCGTCCGGACAGGCGACGGAAATAGCCGTCGCCATAACCGACCGGCACTGTGGCGATGCGCGTGTCATGCTCGGCATGGAAATGCTGGCCGTAGCTGATGCCTTGGCCAGCGTGGATGACTTTGAAATAGACGACTTTGGATTTTAATGTCATCGCCGCGCGCAGCGGCAGAACGTTTTGCAAATGTGTCCCGGGCGCGACGCCGTATAGGATCAAACCCGGCCGCACCATGTCGAACGTTGCTTCGGGCAACGTCAAAATCGCCGCCGAATTTGCCGTATGCGCATATTGCCACGTGATGCCGCGGGAGCGCAGATAATCCAGCGTTTCGTGAAAGCGGCGTAACTGCTCACGCGCGAAAGTTTGATCCGCTTCATCCGCCGTGGCAAAATGCGAGAAAACGCCGATGATATCGCAATTCCGTGCGGCCAGAACCGCATCGGCGAAAGGTGACAGGCGATCCCATTGCACGCCGATACGCCCCAGACCCGTATCAATTTTCAAATGCACCCGCGCGCGGCGGCCGGATGCGGCGGCGGTTTCATCAATTGCGTGCAATTTATCGGCGGACGAAGCGGTGATGTCCAAATCATAATCCAGATAATGCGCAATCTGCCCGCCCCAAATGCCGCCGAAAACCAGAATAGATTTTGTGATGCCTGCGCGGCGCAATTCAATGCCTTCTTCTACCAATGCGACGCCGAGATAATCTGCGCCATCTGCCGCCAGTTGCCGAGCGCATTCAGCCAGGCCATGGCCATAGGCGTTCGCCTTCACTACCGCCATAATTTTCGCCGCGCCGACATGCGCGCGGATGCATTGCAGATTATGCGTGAGCGCGGATAGATCCACTTCCATCACGGTAGGGCGTAGTTCTTGCGGTGCGATGGCTGTTTGCATCATGCCGCCATTTGATTTTGGAAATAATTGAGCAGACGTGAACGGACTTGGTGCAGTGGCTGATACTGCCAAACCTCCATATGCCGTTCCAGAAAATATCCCGTTAATTGCAGGCCCGCGCGGATCTCATGTGGCATAGCAGTAGCCGGGCTGATAATAAATTTCGGCAAGGGTAGCAGGTTGCGTTCATATCCAACCGCTGCCGCCGCCGTCGCCGCGCGACCGGTTTTGGGGGAAACGTAGGCGAGTTGTGTGACATCGCGCGAACCTGTCATCGCGCATTGCGTGAGGTCCAGGCCGTAACCCAATTCCGCCAGCAGTTTTAATTCCAGCATGACATATTGCGCGGCCCATTCGGAACCGGAGAGATTATCAAAAAATTTGGCTGCGGCGATAAATAAATTCGGATAGGGGTGATATTCCGGTAGCATGCGCGCGAGCAGCGGGCAAAGAAACTGTAACGCCGCCAGCCGCGCCGGATCGTGCAACACACCGACGCTGGGATTATGTACGAGTTCGAGTTGCAGTGTCCCAAGCTGCGACATGATTTTATGCGTCAGCGTGAGATTCACGCGGTTGCCGGGCTGAACATTCGGCTGTTGCCGTCGCCCCTGGCCGCCGAACAAAAATCCTGCGATGCGGCCGTGCGCGGCGGAGAGGATATTCACAATCGCATGATTCTCCCCATGCGCACGCAGATCCAGAATAATACCGCTGTCGGTGAGGTCGTTCATTATCAATTATTCTAATGGATTCTACGCGAAATAGGGAGGAATTACGCCTTAAATTCTAGTCCCCAATTTTCATAATGCTCCGGATCATCCTGCCAGCGTTCGGCGACTTTGACGTACAAAAACAGGTGCACGGGCTTGCCCGCCAGTTCGGCGATTTCGGCCTGGGCGGCTTCGCGGATTTCGCGGATTTTCGCGCCGCCCTTGCCGACCACGATGGCTTTTTGCCCTTCGCGTTCAACCAGAATAGTTTGCTGGATTTTCGCGCTGCCGTCGCGGAAATTTTCCCAGGTGTCGGTGACGACGGTGGAAACGTAGGGTAATTCCGCGCCCAGGTGGTGATACAATTGCTCACGCGTCAATTCGGCGGCAATCAGACGTTCTGAAATATCCGTCAATTGGTCTTCGGGATAATGCCACGTGCCTTCGGGAATGGCCGCCAGCAATTGCGATTTCAAATCCGCCAGGCCGTCATCATGTTTCGCCGCAATCATCAGGATTTTTTCAAAGATGCCGAGTTTTTCACATTCCGCGGCCAGCGGCAATAATTTCAGCCGGTCGATTTTATCGATTTTGTTGAGCAATAGCCAAACATGCTCCGTTTTTTGTTCCTTGATCTGTTCGATGATAGGCTGCGTATGCGGATCAATCTTGCCGCGCGATGCATCCATAATCAGCAGGCGAATGTCCGCATCCTGTTCTTCATTCCAGGCCGCGCGTACCATGGCACGGTCCAGGCGTTTGGCGGGTTTGAAAATCCCGGGCGTGTCGATGAAAATGATCTGCCCCACGCCCTCGGTCAGCACGCCGCGAATGCGGGAGCGTGTCGTCTGCGCCTTGGATGAAACGGCGGCGAGCTTGATGCCCAGCAAATGGTTCATCAACGTGGATTTGCCCGCGTTGGGTGCGCCGAGGATGGCGACAAAACCACAACGGGTTTGATGCGTTTCTTTCATGTCGGGCAGTATATATGGGCTCGCTGCCTGAGGCTAGAAGCTTATCTTCACCAAGATTAAAGGGGCGTTACGGGGGCTGCCGGAGTGGTATCTTGCACTGTTGGCTTAACCCCAGCCGTGCAGGACTTAAGATAGCGGCCGATATCACGCATCTGCGCCATGATGGAGGGCTCGACGGCAATGCCTTTTTCCTGCCGGTCGAGCAGGAATGACGCGGCCATAAAAGCGAACATCGGGCCATGGCTGGCGAAGGCGTCGCGGATAAGGTCCGCGTCTAGTCGCAGCAACTTCACATCACTGGCATCATCACCGGGTGAGAATTTATAATCATATTTCGGGTTCTCGCCGCGAATATATTGCCATGTCGCATCATCCATCAAAAACCAGGACAGGCGGGTTTCAATCCAGGCTTGGTTGGTGTTGCGATTGTCGTTCAATACAGGTCCGGCGAAGCATTCTTTGCCAGTCGCGATAACTTCATAAAGCCGATCCAGAAATCCGGGATCTTCCTGTTGTACCTGCTGCAATTTGAAAGCAGTGATGGTCTGGTCGCACATTTCTTCGATATCGGCTTCTTTTAATACAATACCGCCGTTCCGTGCCATTTTTTGTGCAATTACATTTTGTAATGCGGGTTCGACTTTTTTTTCATTTTCCTTAGAGAGCGGAATGGAACCGCTGATCATTTCTTCAAAGAATTCTTCCATGCGGCTTTGGATGATTGCATGCGTGTCCAGTACGAAACCGCCTTCATCCGTTTCTTGAAACTTGGCAAACCCGCCTGCGAAAGCCGGCGCGTTATTGTCAAATTTTCTTAGAATCCCAAGTGTTGCATAGGCTGCCGGCACGCCACTTCCATCTGGATGAATAATGATTACGCCGTTATCCACGGCATGATTGGGGCCATAAACTCCCAATGATCCACGGCCTGTTAAACCTGTATTCATGTAGGGATTGATTGGCCGTCCGTTTACATCAAATTCATAAACGGTTCCAGTATTGGTGGCGCGGCGCCCTTCATTCCATTGTTCACCTGGCTGCAGAGGGCAAGCCGCATCATCCGCCCAGGGCGCGCCAATCACGCCTTCATGTGTGAACTCCACCGGATTGTCATAATTGCGCTCGACGCCTTTGTAACGGAAACTAACGCCTAAATGCTCCAGTTTTCCCAAATCCAGTGCCTCGGCCCCTGCGATTAAAACTTTGGCGAGATTAGTGATGTCGGTATCGACCAGATCGCTCGGCACCGCCTCTAATTGTTCCTGAAGGCCGGAAATTGAGTTTGGATACTGCAAAAGCCATCTCCCATTGTGTTAAGTATAGCGACTTAATCTCTAGCAAAAGGCATTCTAAATGTCAAGTTTTCGTGGTTGCTAGGGTGTTCAACAACGCTTCCGCCGCCGCTTTTTCCGCCGCGCGGCGGGAGGTTCCGGCGCCCTGCGCGGGTACGTGACTCTTGACAGAAACTTCAATCACAAATTCCGGCGCATGGTCGGGGCCGGTGCGGCTGACTTCGCGGTAATCGGGCAGGGGCAGGCCGCGTGCTTGCGCCCATTCTTGCAGCGCGGTTTTGGGTTCAATCGGTGGCGCCAGATTGGCATTCAACAATGGCGACCAGAAACGCATGACGACCGCGCGGATGATCGTAAAATCGCTGTCCAGATAAATCGCGCCGATCATGGCTTCACAGGCGTCGGACAGGGTCGCGGGATTAACGATTTCATCGCCGATATATTCGCTGCTGGCCGCTTCGATCAATTTATGCAATTCCCACTGCCGCGCGATCAGCGCGCAAGTTTCCGCGCGCACCAATCCGGCATGACGTTTAGCGAGATCACCTTCGGATTCATCTGGAAAAGCCGACATCAGCATTTCCGCCACTACTAGCCCGAGCACGCGGTCTCCGAGAAATTCCAGCCTTTCATAAGCGGATGCTTTTCCGTTGGCGCGGCGGGAGGGGTGGGTCAGCGCATCGCGCAGAAAATTTTCATCGGCGAACGTATATTGCAAAACGTTAAAGATGCGGTCGCGGCTCATGTCTTAATGAATGATATCTAACAGCCGTCCATAACGGATGGCAAAGGGCCATTTCCAAACTGCCCATGCGGGCGTGTCGTCGCCCAGGGAAAAGAAAATAATCTCCGCGCGTCCGACGATGTTCTCATAAGGCACGAAACCTACCTTGCTCATCACGCGGCTGTCCTGGGAATTGTCGCGGTTATCGCCCATCATAAAATAATGCCCGGGCGGGACGGTATATTCCGTTGTATTGTCCAATGGGCCGTCGTCAGTTTCCTCGATGATCGTGTGGTGCACGTTATTCGGCAAAACTTCATCATATTTTTGGAAATCGGCATCGCGGTTCTCATCATGATAATGAAAGGCGCCGAGCGGACGGCGTTCGACCGGCACGCCGTTGATATTTAAAACTCCGTGGATCATTTGAATCCGGTCGCCGGGCAGGCCGATGACGCGTTTGATGTAATCAATCGTGGTATCGGTGGGCAGTTTGAAAACCACCACGTCACCGCGCTGGGGCAGGTGGCTGGCCAGAATACGGCCGTCAAAATTCGCGCCGTAACCGATCGATTTCGCGCTATAACCGTAAGAAAATTTTGACACGAACAGATAATCACCCACCAGCAAATTCGGCACCATCGAAGTAGACGGGATATTAAAGGGTTCAAACAAAAAGATGCGGATGAGCAGCGCCAGCCCAACCGCCCATAGGATGCTGGCAATCGTGCTTTCGCGTTTGACGGGGATAGGTTGGCGTTTGGGCAAAGGGTCGACGATTGGAGGCGGCGTGGCCGCACCTTTCACCCACTGGGTTTTTCTTTCCTCAGGCATCTGCGTGTTGGGCAAGTTTTCCATTTATGCGTCCTTTGCGGCCGAAATAATCACCTGTGCCATGGCATAGGGATATTCATCCGTCATGGCAAGGTGGATGGCGGTTGCAGGCGAGATTCGATTAAGCAATTCCGCCGCGCGGCCGTGAAGTTTCACATTTGGTTTGCCGTTGGCGTCGTTCAGGATTTCCATTTGATGCATATGCAAACCACCGCGAAAACCGGTGCCCAGAGCCTTGGCGATGGCTTCCTTGGCCGCCCAACGCCGGGCGTAGGCGGCTGGCCGGGCATGATCTTTGCGCGCGGCGATATGGCCGTTTTCGGCAGGGGTGAAATAACGCTGCATAAAGCGCGCAGCTGTTTCGCCCGACAGAATTTTTTCAATTCTGCGAATGTCGCATATATCCAGACCAGTGGAGAGGATCATCAGCCTATTTGGCTGAAAAATATGCTGAATGCCAGTGAATTCTTAAAGTTGAAAACTTGGTGGTCCGGATGGGATAAGGTTTTTAAATGTCATGAATTCCAGCAACAAGCCCGGATTGGCGAAATGCAGCCCAAGGCACAGGCCACGCAACAGCCGCATTCCGGTTTTCGGGCTGGCAACGCGGCGCAAGTCGACAATTTCAACCGATGTTTCACCACGTTCCGTCATTTTTTTCAGGGCTTCCTGCGTATATTCTTGCGTAAAGTGCAAGAGGCTGGGGTAGCGCAGCATTTGTTCATAGGCGCGCTTGTTAGCGGCATCAAAGTCAGTTTTAGAGTGATCCTTAAGCAAAGTTTCTGCAGCAAAATATGGTCCCAATCCTGCATGAATATAGGTATATTTTTGAATTACTTTTGCACATAAATCATGCCATTCCCGGCTTTTTTCATGCAGGATTTCCGCTGCGTTCACAGCATCGCTCGCCGCAAAATCGATGATGGCTCCCGGAGCATCTCGATTTTCAAGAGCTATTTTGGAAAAATCCGTTACGCGCAAAGCAATCAGATGCGTGCGCAAAGTTTTATGCAGCTCAGGGTTTGTTGCGCCAACAACGGATTTAATCAGACGGTCCTGTTGCAATAAGTCTTCGATTTCCTCGTATTTAGGGCTGGTGGATAACATAATTCTTCCCGCCGTTTCTTCCTCTTCTATCTCGGAAATACCAAGGGCCAGACATGATAGGCTGCCATCGTGTTTATGGGTTTCGGCGTGCGCAATCTCAAAGAACAGTCCTTCTTGCAAGCTTCTATTTAGCTCTTCAGCGATTTCCAAGGGAAGTGTCAGGCGCGGCGCTGCTTCCAATTCCATGCGCTGGTCGGCGATGTCCGCGCACCATTTTTGCAATAGATTAGCATTGCTATTACTCATGAATAATCTTCCTTTTTAAAGTATACTACGCAAAATATGCCATAGGGGCTTTTGGGAATGCAAGGATTTTTTTACTTTCATCCCGTTCCGGATTTCCTGCGGCATTGAAAAAGCCATTATTTCCCTTTTACCCGCTCAACGCCAAAGACATGCTCCGTCGCGCGGATGGCGGCCATGATGTTGGTGAGGTGGCGGAGATCTTTCACCTGGATATCGAGCAGCAGATCCATCACGTCCGGCGTGCGCCCGACGACCTTAAGGTTCACAATGCTCGCGTCGTGTTTCGCGATGGTGGTGGTCAGGGCCGACAGTGCGCCGGTGGCCTGGCTGATCTGGACGGACAAGCGTCCGGTTTGCACCTCAGCCGCCGCGACGCTGTCGCTATCCCAGGATAGGTCTAGCCAGCGTTCAGGCATATCGGCGAAACTTTCCAGCGTTTCACAATCAATCGTATGTGCAGTGACGCCTTTACCGGTTGTGATAATACCGACGATGCGGTCGCCCACAACGGGGTGACAGCAGCGCGCCAAGTGGAGCGCCATGCCAGGGATGAGGCCGCGGATCGGGATGCCGGAAATTTTTGCAACGCCTTTACTGGCTTTATTTACGCTAACGGGTTCGGACTCGACGGGCTTTTTATCTTTCAGGCCGGGGAAGATCGCGTAAAAGACTTCGCGTGCGGGCAGGCTGCCTGCGCCGATGCGCGCATAGAGATCATCATCCGCCGGCGATTTGAACTTTTTCAAAATGCCGTGAATGCCTTTTTCGGTAAAGGTCGCGCCTTCGCTCTCAAAAACTTTTTGCAGCATCGCCTTGCCAAGCGATGAATATTCGTCGCGCTGTTGCTGGCGCAGGTATTTGCGGATATGCGCGCGCGCTTTGCCGGTAACCACAAAACGCTCCCAGGTCGGCGAGGGCGCCTGTTTTTTCGAGCGCATGATCTCAACCTGATCGCCGTTTTTCAGCACATGGTTGAGCGGCACCATGCGGCTGTTGACCTTCGCGCCCACCGTGCTGTCACCGACGCGTGAATGCACGGCATAGGCAAAATCCACAGGCGTGCCGCCGCGCGGCAGGGCGACGAGTTCGCCTTTGGGCGTGAAACAGAAAACCTGATCCTGGAATAATTCTAATTTTGTATGTTCGAGGAATTCTTCCGGCTGCTGGGAGTTTTCTAAGATTTCCAGCAGCTGACGCAGCCAGCGGTATTGCTCGCCTTCCTTGGCGGCGCCTGTTTGCTGTTTATAGGCCCAATGCGCCGCCACACCCATTTCGTTGATCTCATGCATTTCATGCGTGCGGATTTGGATCTCAATGCGGCGTTTTTCGGGGCCGATCACCGTTGTGTGCAGACTGCGGTAACCGTTCGGTTTCGGGTTTGAAATATAATCGTCGAATAACTCCGGCACCGCGCGGTAAGCGCCGTGGATAATGCCCAGCGCCTGATAACATTGTTCGATATTTTCCACGAGCACGCGGAAGGCGACGATATCCGCCAGCGCTTCGAAACCGACGTGCAGGCGTTCCATTTTACGCCAGATGGAATAAGGGCGCTTTTCACGGCCGTAAACGTCAGCATCGGGCAGGCCGCCTTCGGTCAGTTTTTCCTTCACGTCATTAATAACGCGGTCGACGATGCTGATATTTTCATTGTCTTCTTTTAATGTCGCCATGCGCTTGGTGATGCTGTCGTGCACATCGGGGTATAATTCGCCAAAAGCGATATCCTGTAACTCTTCCTTGATGCGCGAGATCCCGATACGTTCCGCGAGCGGCGCATAGAGTTCCAACGTCTCACGCGCGATGCGTTGGCGTTTTTCCGGATCCTTAATAAAATGCAGCGTGCGCATGTTATGCATGCGGTCCGCCAGTTTGATCAGCAGAACGCGGATATCCTCCGACATCGCCAGAACCAGTTTACGAAAGTTCTCCCCTTGTTTTGCCGCCGCGCCCTGGACCTCTAGCTGCGATAGTTTGGTCACGCCGTCGACCAGGCGCGTGATGTCCTTGCCAAATTGCTTTTCTAATTCGTCGTGCGTGGCCAGGGTATCTTCCAGCGTGTCGTGCAACAGTCCCGCTGCGATAGTTTTCCAATCGAGCTTCATCCCGGCCAGAATGCCCGCCACCTCCACCGGATGAGAGAAATAAGGATCGCCTGAGGCCCGCTTTTGTGAGCCATGCATTTTGACGGTGTAAACGAACGCTTTGTTTAACGCGTCTTCATCCGTGGACGGATCATAGGCGCGCACCTGTTCGACAAGCTGGTATTGGCGGATCATAGGATGACATACATACTATATGTCATCCCCCCCTTGGCAAGTGTACAACGCCCAGGAAAACCCGAGGTTATAGTTTGGGGGCTGAATTATTGACCGCAACCACACTGGCGCGCTGGCGACCGCCGGCTGTGATCGTTGCCTCACGTGCCTGGTGGCGGCTTTCCAGGAGTTGGTTTAAATTCGGCGCATAAGCACTGATGAAATTATCTTTCGGGCCAAATTTATGTTTTGCAGTGCCGGGCGCCAGTCTTTCAACTTCGGCAAAGTCATGTTTAAAGTTTGCAATCTGCTCAATCATGGAAGCCGCTGAAAGTTGAACTGCGGCATAGGGATCATCAGGCTGTACCTTCTGTAGGTTTAGAATGGACGCCGTTATACCTATCATAGTCCGCTTTGCTGTTGCTTGATGCACATCCAACTTTAGCTGGTAATCCAATTGTGGCAATGACGCTGCGATATCTTTCATTTCACCTAGATCACGCTCTATCTGTTCTCTAGGTTCTGCAACATGGCTACGATATTGGTCATAATACCAACCGAATGCAGGCATGACAATAAAGATAAGATAACCTGGCGGTGTTTTTTCCAGAATATGCCGCATGTTAAGGCACCCGGAAGCTAGAGTGGCTTGCGCTTTTTTTGCAAGCTCGCGGGGGCTGCCTATCAGTCTGCCAGGTGCGTCTTCCATGCCTTCCGGATCTGAGTATGAGAGGGATTTCTCAACACAATTATCAAAACAAGCATCAAGCGCAATTTTTTCCTTAACAAGCTTGGCAATCGCCATGGCTGTTGCATCGTTGTCTGAGACACGATATTTTGTTACTTTAAATGCTTCTTTACTTCTTATCATTCCCTGAATATGTTGGGCTAGGTCTTCAAGTTTATCGGTGGAAATGCCATTCTTTTTGACATGTTCAGCAACCATGTACAGGATGGGTTCGTCAAATTTAACTTCACCTTTTTGTGCCTGTTCATGTTTTCTTGCAAGATGCGCAGCTTCCTGGCTTTCAAACGATTTCTTTATATCTTTCAGTTGGAAAGAATATCTGCTAAACGGAGAGCGGAGAGTTTTATGGGTGGGTTTATGGCCCTGTACCCCTAAGCTCAGCTCTATTTTCAAGTGCGTTGTTTTTCTTTTGTGGGGCGATTCAAAGCCTTCGACAACAACTTGAGACAGCACCTTGTTAAAGAGCCTATAATGATCAGCGGGTATTTGCCCGCTCTCTTTTTGTGCAACAAGGAAGCTAAGGACGCTAAAATGACTGACCCATACTGGATAATGTTTGGAGGCCTCGTTTGAATCTTCAGGCGCCGTTTTTGGCGCTTCTACCTGCTCTAATGAGGCTGCTGGTCCTAAAGGCATTTGCGATATCTCCTGATCTAAAAAATTAAGTTAAAAATTTATATATCTTCATATTATAATAAGTATGTTACAGGATTATGAAAATAACCGAAAAAAAGAAGGTTTTTTTCTGTAAATCACCAACCCCAAATGGGTGGCAAAAGCCATCCGCATATTATCACATACAAGAGAGATTTAAGCTTATGAGTTTTTCTGGTGCGGACTTGGCCGGGCTAAGAATTTTCGCGTTCCCCGAATTCCGCGTCAAAATCCACTTCCGGCTGTTCGGTGCTACGCAGAGTGAGTGGAGAAATTCCCCTTGTTTTGAACGGATTTTCCCGTTACGATGCAGGTGGTTCGGCAATCAGCCGGATTGGGGCTTCAAAACTCCTCTACATGCGGTTGGCATCAGCTGATTTGATGCCGCTTCCTAGGCTATGACGCCGGGGGGCGGCGCTATATGTCCAGGCCTCGCGGCTAAAAAGTGCCGCGCCATTTCATGTAGATGGTTTTGAACCTCCGGCGGCCAGCGAGCTTTCGGCTTGTTGGTTGCTATTCTTGCGACGCGCGGAGAGGCAACGATGGCAAAGATTTTAAATCATTTTGGTTTTTCATTGGTTGAATTGTCGATTGTTTTATTGATCACGGGATTGCTAATCGCGGGTGCGGCGCAGCTGACCGCCAATATGCAAAAACAGCGGGGCGATCAGGCGCAAGCGAACCAGATGCGCACCGTTATTACCGCATTGGAACGTTTTCTATCGGATCAGCAAGGCGCACTGGCCGGGCAATTGGCGGCGGGCGGCGCGGGACAGCTTTTGACGGCTTTGAACGTTTCGGGCGTGCAAGCCCAGAATTTTTTTCAGCAGCATTATCTGCCGGGTACAATTAATTTAAACGGTTACACTATCGGCGTCGCCCGGCTGGCGGATATCGGCGGCACGAATGGCACGGTCAATTTGCGCGGACTGGTTTTATATCAGCCTTCCAATCCATTGGACGACAGCCGCCTGGCGCGCATCAGCACGCTTATCGGCGCGGAAGGCGGCATGATTTCCAATACAGCTACCACTCCCTTTAATGTTAATGGCGCTTTTGGTGCTTGGAACGTTAATCCATCGGTTTATCGTTTAACAGGCACCGCAGGCCGTATTGCCGCCTATACGACCACGCAAGATGCGCAGATAAATACCAATCTGCTTTCACGCGTCGCAACCGGCAATCCTGAAGCGAACAAAATGGAAACCAATCTAAATCTCGGTGGCAATGTTGCCAGTGATGCAGGCGTTTTGGGTTTTCGCCTGACCACAGCCGCGCCGGGCATGGTTTGCGATTCCGGGGTTCTGGGAATTTATAATGCGGATGGCGCGACTTATGCCAATCCGGCTTATCCGCTTGATAGTACTTTCCATAACGCGATTGTCACCGGGCGCAACGGTTCTTCCGTGACGGGCCTTTATCAATGTTTACAGGCAATAGACGGCAGCAGCCAATGGGAATGGCAGCAGGTTCAGGCGCTGGCCTGTGGGGGCACTAATCAGCAATGGGGTTTTGTGACATCAGGCCCCTATTCGGGTCAGGGCAAGCAAGTTGACGATAACCGCGCCTTGCCGCCAGCGTCGCTGTTCAGGGCGGGGAATCCCTTTTCTTTGACCAATACATCTAATTGCGATTGGGTGGTTGCCTTTAACGTGCAAAACACAGGCTGCAATTCCAGCAATTTCAACGCGGGCGTGAAAATCACAGCGCCGCAAAATACTTATTTAGGCACAATAGAACAGGATAGCCCCGGCAGCTATCATGGAAATTCCAACACCAACCGGAATGTCATTGAATTTATACCGCCCGGGGCAACCGCGTCGATTTACTATGGCGGGTGCCCCCATAATAGTTATGTTTATAACATCATGGTATATAGATAGGAATTATTCCTTCTCTGCAAACTCCGCATCGAAATCCACGTCGGGCTGTTCGGTGCCGTCGCCCAGTTCGTCCATTTCTTCTTCCATCGCGCCTTGTGCCAGTTGGGCGAATTCGGCGGTTTCTTCGTGGATCGGCGGCATATAGCCTTCTTCGCCGGTCATGAATTCATCCAAGTCCGCATCATCTTCCGGCGTTTCAATCACGCGCTGGTAGGATTTAATGAGGTCTTCTTTGACGTCTTCCAGATTAATCGTCTGGGCGGCCACTTCGCGCAGGGCGATCACGGGCAGTTTGTCGTTATCCTTTGGCACTGTAATCTGAGCGCCGCCCGTAACGATGCGGCAGCGCTGAGAAGCCATCATGACCAATTCAAAACGGTTGGGGATGACAGTAACGCAATCTTCGACGGTAACGCGGGCCATTTGGGTTCCTTTAGCTTTATGAGAGGGCGGAATAAAGCAAATCTGCCACCTGGACGCAAGGGAAAAATAGATTTTGACCTTATATTATATGGATCAGGGCTGTTGCCCAAGGACCCGCGCCAATCGCTTTATGCCGGCAGCAAGCTCACCGGGTACAACAGGAGCTTCCGCCTTCGCCTTAACGGCTTCTATGGTTGTATCCCCAGCTTTACACACGTCCTTGGTAATGGAATTGGGCACCCATTTAAATAGTGTGGGCAAATATTTGGCAAAACCGCTTGGATCCGATCTCCAGTCGAGAGAGCTTGCTACGGCTGCTTGCAGCAATACGGTTTCGGTTACAGCCCCCGGCACATGGCGGGCGACTTCGGAAAGGTGATCCATAAGAAACGCAGATTTTTCCGCCACGGTTAACAGCAAGGCTTCGGTTATGAGATCAGGCGCGTATTGGGCGATTTCGGGAAGGTACGAGCTAATGTCGTAATAGTCATTGTCCGAAACTGCGGCAAAAGCCGGTAAAATCTGTGGGACAAGTTGTTTGGCGGTGTCATGCATCGGGTCCGCCGGGGATTGAATCGCCAAAATCAAGCCTCCCATTAATTCGTGGGCGTCCATTTCCGCTGTGACCACAAGGTTGTAGGCGGTCTCGTAATTCTCCTGATTAGACATTAAATTCTCCAATTTTTACAATCGCCGTTATCCTAAGATATCCTATTTCTGAAATACAAGGATGTTTTTACTTTCATCCGCTGTAAGCATCTGAAAAATCGCTTTGGGATATTTATGGATTTTTTATCGCATGAAAGTAAATTTTTTGCTTGAATTTCATTTAACCTCTTGTTTATACTGTAAAAACACTTAGGGTACACAATGGGTAAATCATTGATTCGAGTGTAATCACTCACTGAACAAAAGAAATGAAAGGTATAACAATGATCCACTATAATTCTGAACGCATGGCCATTTTTATTGATGGCGCTAATTTGTATGCAGCCGCGCGGGCTTTGGGCTTTGATATCGATTATCGCCAGATGTTAAAATGGGTTTCCACGCGGGGACAATTGATCCGCGCGTTTTACTACACGGCGCTGCTGGAGGACCAGGAGTATTCTCCGATCCGTCCACTGGTAGACTGGCTGGACTACAACGGTTTCACCATGGTCACTAAACCGACCAAGGAGTTCACCGATGCTTACGGCCGTCGCAAGATCAAAGGCAATATGGACATCGAATTGGCGATCGACGTGATGGAAGCGGCAAATTACTGCCAGCACATTATGTTGTTCTCCGGCGATGGCGATTTCCGCCGCCTGATCGAAGCGGTTCAGCGCAAAGGCGTGCGCACAACGGTTGTTTCCACAATGAAGTCTAATCCGCCAATGGTCGCAGACGAACTGCGCCGCCAGGCTGATAACTTCCTGGAGCTGGCCGATATCGCGCATAACTTCCAGCGCAGCTATAACCGGGATGAAAATTCCGAGGAAGCACAGGCAGCTTACGCTCGCCGCCTGCAAGCGTCTGAAAATGCCGCAGCGCGTGCTGCTGCTGCCGGCGCTGCTGCTAGCGGTACGGGGCCGGTCACGCCTCAAACCGTATTGGCACAGCAAGCCGATAGCGAAGCCGTTGCAATGGACCAGGCCGAAGCTGCTGAAAGCGGTGAGCCAACGGTTCGCCGCCGCGGCCGCCCGCCAGCAGGTGAAAAAACCAGCGCGGCGTAGTTTTTACGCATCTTTTCAAAAAACCCTGCCCTGAATAATTTTAGCGGCAGGGTTTTTTATTTGCTGTGACTGTGCCAACAATCATCCATGCCTTTAGTCGCGTTTGCCCCCAAAGATTGTCCATTATGCCCGCGCCTGTGTGCTTTCCGGGAGCAAAATAAGATCAAACATCCCGATTATTACAATGGCGCGGTAGCCGCATTCACCGCGCCAAAAGTGAAATTACTGATTGTCGGCCTCGCGCCCGGTCTGCACGGCGCGAATAACACAGGGCGGCCGTTCACGGCGGATTATGCGGGCGACCTGTTATATCCGACGTTGATTAAATATGGTTTTGCCAAAGGCGAATATAAAGAACGGGCGGATGACGGATTGGAACTGATCGATTGCCGCATCACCAACGCCGTGCGCTGCGTGCCGCCGGAAAATAAACCGACGCCGGACGAAATTAAAACGTGTAACCAGTTTCTGAAAAAAGAAATTCCTTCATTGCCTGATGTCAAAGTCATCCTGGTTTTAGGCCTGATCGCGCATCAGGCGGCTTTGCGCGCCCTGGATATTAAACAATCCCAATTCAAATTCGCCCACGGTGCCATGCATCAGGCGGGTAATCTGACCATCCTCAACAGTTACCATTGCTCACGCTATAACACCAACACCGGGCGGTTGACGGAAAAAATGTTCCACGATGTTTTTGCGCGGGCACGGAGTTTGATTTAGCTCCCGCTCAGGCCTCAAGCCGCCGCGACAACGTTATCGTGACTTTATTGCCGCGCACGCTTTGTACATATGGGGTTTCGGGACTGTTAGCCTTAACAAACCGGGTGCCGTCAAAAAGAATGGCCCCACTGTTTATCAGGCCTTCTACTGTGTGCAATTGCAATAAAAAGCCGGATGATGGCTCACATTCATTCTTGGCAACCTGTACGGCATGCCGGGTTATATCATTGCTTGTTGATAGCGGGGCACAGGTGCCAATTGCCCGGAACACGGTCACGGGCATAATGGTCCCTTCGAATCCTCGTTTTTGGGCCGTCTCTTGCGCAAATTTAACAATTGCATCAAGTCTTTTTTGAGCGGTTGTTTTTTCTGTCTGTGGTTCTGTTGTCATTGCTCTCTCATGGGTCAAGAATGCGGCAACTAATCATATCTGGATCGGTTTTGTCAAAATAAATCTATGGTTAAGCCCCATTTTTTGTTACGTTGCCGCATGCAGCCAGCCCAAAATAACCTTCCGGTTTTAACTGTTTCCGAATTGTCCGGCGGCATCAAACGCGCGCTGGAGAGCAATTTTTCTTATGTGCGCGTGCGCGGGGAATTGTCGCGTGTCACGCATCACCGCAACGGCCATATTTATACGGATCTGAAAGACGACAGCGCGGTGATCAATACCGTCGCTTGGCGCGGCACTGCGGTGCCGTTCAAGCTGGAAGAAGGCCTTGAGGTTATCGTCACCGGGCGCGTGTCGTCTTTTCCCGGCATGTCGCGTTATCAATTGATTATTGAAAGCATTGAACTCGCGGGTCTTGGCGCGATTTTGAAAATGCTGGAGGATCGCCGCAAAAAACTGGCTGCGGAAGGCTTGTTCGACGAGGAACGCAAAAAAACCATCCCACACTTCCCGCACCGTATCGGGGTGATTACATCGCCCACCGGTGCCGTGATCCGTGACATCATTCATCGTGTTACTGAGCGTTTTCCGCTGCACATTATATTGTGGCCTGTCGCGGTGCAGGGCGAAGGCGCAGCGGCGCAGATTGTTGCGGCACTGAATGGATTTAATGTATTGGCCGCCGATCATCCGCTCCGGCCCGACGTTTTAATTCTCGCGCGCGGCGGCGGCAGCGTGGAAGACTTGATGCCGTTTAACGATGAAGCGGTCGTGCGTGCCGTCGCGGCTAGCGCAATTCCTATCATTACCGCCGTCGGGCACGAAACCGATACAACGCTGGTCGATTACGCATCCGACCTGCGCGCGCCGACACCGACGGGCGCGGCGGAAAAGGCGACGCCTGTTCGCACGGATTTAATGCAGAGCTTGCGGCAAATCGCGGAGCGCAAACATATTTCCCTGCGCCGTGCTTTAGAAGCCGTCCGCCTGCGCCTCCGTCACAGTGACAGCGCCTTGCTCCATCCGCGCCGCCGCCTCGAACAATTCATGCAGCGGCTGGATGATTTGTCCGTGCGGTTCGAGCCATTGCTCGCCCGTTGGCTGATGCAACGCGGCCAAACCCTCACGCAACTTTCCGCACGGCTGCGTCCGCCCGTCGAACGCTTCGCCAACGCGCGTGACAACTTGGCGCAGCGTTACGCGCGCCTCACGCCCGCTTTGCAAAACCGCCTTAACCGGGCGCAACAACACCTTGAATCCCGTGCCGCACTGCTGGAAAGTTATTCGTATAAGAACACCCTCGCGCGCGGTTATGCGCTGGTGATGACGGAGCAGGGTGAAATCATTAAATCCGTAGCGGACGCCCGTAATCAACCGGTCATTCAGATCCAATTCGCAGACGGCATCGCCGCTTTTAAGAATTAGAGGGCGTATTCATTCAACGGGCGATGTTTGGCGTGGTGTGACCGGCGGTTGTTCGCGCGTAAAAGATTTTTTGCTATTCGGGTCTGGTTCCTGATGTTATAAACGGCTTGGCGGGGAGATAGGGGAATAGTAACGACGTATGATGTTTCGCATTCGTTGCGGTCGTCCTCGCATACAAATATCCGGTGCAAAAAATCGGCGGGCTTTTTTTTCATTAAGGACGGCAGGAGCGAGGGAAGGTCCACATATATGCTTTCCCCATTATCATGGCACGTCTTGCCATGCGAAATCATATCTGTCGGCGTGGCCAAGTAAACAGTATGGGGGCTGCTGAAAGTCGATTCAACAAAAGAAATATTGTGATCAAAAACGTCAACCCGCGCGGAGCCCCCGGAGCTTTCAATAAAGCATTCTTGTTGGGTATTAACCGCGATAGGCCTTAGTTTCTGGATACTATAGGTATCGTAAATTTTCTTAATTTCATCCGCCATGGGCAGGCCATTACAGATGTGATTCCTGGAGAAATACGGCTGCGCCGATGTACCCTGCATCATCTGCTCTGTATTGATAAAAAGGATCGTCCACATTTTTTGCATCTGTATATCAGGCGGTTCATTGCCCCACTGTCCCCCTTAGACTATAGGTACAGGGCTATGAAAGCAATTTTTATCTTGGGTGGCCCCAACCTGAACATGCTGGGCAAGCGGGATCCGGCGGTCTATGGCACGGCCACGCTGGCGGATCTGGAGGCCATGTGCCGCGCCCGCGCGGCGGAATTGGGCGTGGCGGTTGATTTCCGCCAGACCAACCACGAAGGCACGCTGATCGAATGGTGCCATGAAGCGCGTGAAGCCGCCGCGGCCATCATTATCAACGCGGGCGGCTACAGTCATACCTCCATCGCTCTCATGGATGCCCTCGAAATCGCCGCCGTGCCGGTGGTGGAAGTGCATCTGTCAAACATCCACGCGCGCGAGGAGTTTCGGCGACATTCGTATGTGTCGTTGGTGGCGAAGGAGATGATATGCGGGAAGGGCGCGCAGGGGTATTTGGAGGCTTTGGAGGCGGCGCTAAAATATCTGCGGCAATAAATTACATTCGCGGGTCTGAGTTTGTGTGAATGGCGCGGCTGTAGAAAGGGGTAATCCTATTCCCGCTCGCCTTGCACAAAACATCCATAATTTGATCGGCATAACCATTGTATTTGGGGTCAAAGACAGTCTTGCGGGCAACAGTACCACTTCCGATGCAATCCATATACGCGACAAAATTATTATTAAAGCGTCCGCTGTCGTTAACATCTTCAGCCCTGACAGGACGCTGGATCTCAACCGATGCAACCAATTTTTGACCGTAACGATTGCCTGTATCGTTGCTTTTGTCGGAATTATTAATATTTACCGTGAAGGTGTCAAACCCGACGATTCCCGGGGACTGAGCTGTCTTACTACCAGTTTTCTGAAAGCTGTAATCAATCCAAATATTGCAGAGATTTTTTGAATCCACATCTTTGTTGATTTCTTTTCCCTTGCCTGTGGCATCTTTTACGTAGGTGGCTTTGCCATAGGTCGCTTTCCCGGTTTTATAATCAATATAAGTCGCACCGCCGATGGGCCAGGTTAATTCGTTGGCGGCCAGCACGCTTTCTATGATAAGTTTTTGCGGTTTTGCGGGATCTGCCTGTGCCACGGGGGCGGCTGATACATCGCTCGATACATCATTCGGAACTGTTTTTTGGCAGCTAACAATAGCAAGTGCGGCTCCGCCAGCAATAGCAAAACGAGATAAACGGCTCAAATTCATAGCAAACTCCTGATGCGAATGATTGGGGTATAAAGCCTCTTAAGGGGCACAGGTTTAGCTGTCAACAGGCGATTGTCTGTAATAAACTTGCCCAAAATGCAAAATCCGCGTAAAACGCCCCTGCAAATAACCCCGCAAGGACAAGCGATGAATAAAATTACTGTTGATGAAGACGCAATCCGCAAGCTCGCCAAGTTGATGGAAGAAACGGGCCTGTCGGAGATTGAGGTTTCCGAGGGCGAGGCGCAGATCCGCGTCGCGAAACATGCGGCTCCGGCTGCCTATGCGGCTGCGCCTATCGCGGCGGGCGCCGCTGTTGCGGCTGCGCCAGCGGCGAACGAAGTGCCGAAAGACGCCGTTACCGCGCCGATGGTCGGGACGGTTTATATGGCGCCGTCACCCGGCGCGCCGAATTTTATTTCCGTTGGCGGCAACGTGAACGCGGGTGATACGCTCTGCATCATCGAGGCGATGAAGGTCATGAACCCGATCAAGGCGCCCAAATCCGGCACGATCAAACAAATCTTCGTTGAAAACGCCCAGCCGGTCGAATTCGGCGAAGCGCTGGTGGTGATTGGCTAATGTTTGACAAAGTTCTAATCGCCAATCGCGGTGAAACCGCGCTGCGCATTCACCGTGCTTGCCGTGAACTGGGGATCAAAACCGTCGCGGTGCATTCGACGGCGGACAGCGATGCGATGCACGTGCGCCTAGCGGATGAAAGCGTTTGCATCGGCCCGGCGCCTTCGCGCGAGAGTTACCTGAATATGGCCGCATTAATTTCCGCGGCGGAAATTACCGGCGCGGATGCGATCCATCCCGGTATCGGCTTTTTATCCGAAAACGCGCAGTTCGCGGAGATGGTGGAGGAACACGGCTTCACCTTCATCGGCCCTACGCCCGAACATATCCGCATCATGGGTGATAAAGCGACGGCGAAAAAAACCGTCGCGGGTTTGGGTATGCCGGTGATTCAGGGCAGCGAAGGCGTATTGGAAACAGTGGATGCCGCAAAAAAACTCGCGGATAAAATCGGTTATCCCGTTTTGATGAAAGCTGTTGCGGGCGGCGGCGGCAAAGGGATGAAGGCCGTGCATAGTGCAGGCGAAATGTCGGAAGCGTTTCAGCTCGCGTCCGGCGAGGCGCAGGCCGCATTTGGTAACGGCGGCCTCTATATGGAACAATTGCTGACCCAGCCGCGCCATATTGAGGTGCAATTGCTCGGCGACGGTCAGGGCAACGTCGTGCATTTCGGCGAACGCGATTGTTCCATCCAACGCCGCCACCAAAAGGTGGTGGAGGAAGCCGGTTCGCCCGCCCTGAATGCCGAAGAACGTGCGCAAGTTGGCAAAATAGCCGCGCGTACGTGCAAATTGCTCGGCTATCGCGGTCTCGGCACCATCGAATTCCTTTATGAAAAAGGCAAATTCTATTTCATGGAAATGAATACGCGTTTGCAAATCGAGCACCCCATCACGGAAATGATCACCGGTGTCGATCTGGTGCGCGAACAAATCCGCGTGGCGTCGGGTGCGCCGCTGGCGTTCAAGCAAGAAGACATCAAATGGCACGGCCACGCGATTGAATGCCGCATCAATGCCGAGGATCCCAATACCTTCGCACCGTCACCGGGCAAGATCACGGATTTCCATCCGGCGGGCGGCCTGGGCGTGCGTTTCGACAGCGCGGTTTACGCGGGTTACAAAGTGCCGTCCCATTACGACAGCATGATCGCCAAACTTATCGTCCACGGCGCGAACCGCAATGATTGCCTGTTGCGCCTGCGCCGTTCGCTTGAAGAAACCGTCATCGGCGGGATTAAAACCAATCTGCCTTTGCACCTGCGCATCATCAACGATCCGGAATTCATCGACGGCAATTACAACATCCACTGGCTGGAACGGAAACTGGCGGAGGGGCTGTAATGTCCGCGACGCAGCGGGGATCGTTATACGTGATCGCCGCCTGCATGGTTTGGTCCTGCGGCACGGTGGCCATGAAATTTTATTTGAATTATTTGCCCGCCATACCGACGGCTGTGATCAACGCCTTGCTGGCCTCCGCGATCGTGTTTTTATTTCAGCCGACATTAAAATCGGACGTTATCGCCGCTTGGCGCCGCGCGCCGCGAAAATTTTTATGGTTTGGTTTAACGGGCGTGGGTTTCGGCGCGGTCGGCTATAACCTGGCGCTGGTGCATATGCCGGTCAGTGTGGCGATTTCACTGGTGCGGTTGCAGCCGTTATTTATTTTATTTTTGGCGGCGGTCTGGCTGAAAGAAAAACTGCAAGGTTCGCAATTTATTTTTATTATCGCGGCGTTATGCGGCACGGTTTTCGTTTTGTGGCCGCAATTGCTGCCGTTGTTTTCGCAAGATCAAAAAATGGATTTTTGGCCGCTGCTGTTTATGGCCGTTTCCATCCTCGGCTACGCCACCGTCAGCGTCCAAGGCAAAGCGCTCAGCAACGACGGCTACCGCCCGGCGGTGCTGATTATTCTGCGTTTCGGGTTGGGCGGATTGATCTGCTTGCCGCTTTTGTGTCTGACGCCCATTGCGGATTATGCGGCGCCCTGGTGGGCTTGGGCGCTGGTGCCTTGCGGCGCGGCGTTCAGCACGGCGCTCGGGTTCATGTTATATTACCGCGGCTTACCGTATATCAGCGCATCCTTGGCGGCCTTTGTGGAGCAAGCCTCGCCGCTATTCACCATCATCTTGGGCACGATCATTTTGCATGAAAAATTATTCACGGTGCAATATATCGGCGCGGCGGTTTTGGTGATCAGCATGGGCATGCTCGGCTGGCTGGAACACCGCGCCAGATTGATTGATGAAATCGTGCCGGAGAAATAGCGATTACCGCGCTCACGCCTGAAATATTACTCGCCGCCTATGCGCAAGGCATCTTTCCCATGGCGCCCGCGCGCGGCAGTGATGAAATTCGTTGGTACGCACCCGATCCGCGCGCGGTTTTAAAACTGGATGAATTCCACGCGCCGCGGCGGTTGGTGCGGAGTTACCGCGCGCAAATTTATGACCTGACGATTGATAAGGATTTTCCTGCCGTCATCCGCGCTTGCGCGGAAACACGCGATGAAACCTGGCTGAATGATGAATTGATTGAACTTTATATCGAGCTGCACCGAACGGACTATGCCCACAGCATCGAGGCCTGGCATGGCGGCCAATTGGTCGGCGGTTTGTATGGCGTTACTGTGCCGGGGCGGCCAATCTTTTGCGGTGAAAGCATGTTTTCCCGTGCCCGGGACGCGTCAAAGTTGTGCTTGGTGCGCCTCATTCAATGGCTGCGCGCGCGGAATTTCGAATATTTAGATGCCCAATTCCAAACCGGACATCTCGCCCAGTTCAACTTCCGCGAGATTTCGCAGGTGCAATATAATCAATTGCTGCAGTGCGAAATGGCTGATTAATTTTTGTTTCTAGACTCGCAATAAAATTGTTAGAAACTGATAAAGTTCTATTGGAGAATATCTGGCATGATAAACGTAAACGATGGGCAAGTAAAAAGATTTGCCATCTGGACGAGCGGCGGTGATGCCTCCGGCATGGATACGGTGACCAACGGCGTTCACGCGGAATGTCAAAAAAGAGGTATTATTTTAATCGGCGTTCACAACGGTGTGATGGGCCTGGTCGGTGACACGTTGCTCGCCCAGACGATTTTGCGGCCTGGTGATTGGGAATGGCAGCAAGGCACTAGCCTGGGCAGTATTAAAGGCGAAAGAGAGTTTACAAAACAACAGTATAAAAATGCCCGTCGCCACATCGAGACGTATGGCATCGACGGCATTATTGTGGTGGGCGGCAATGGTTCCATGGCTAAAACACAGGAATTCCTCGCGGAAGCAGGTATTTATGACATGCCGGTGATTGTGGTTCCCAAAACCATTGATAACGATGCGCCCAAGTTCGACGCGGATAACATCGGTTTTGCCAGTGCGGCAAAATTCGGGGGTACTTTTCTGCGCAACACAGACGGTTCATGCCAATCCATGGGGGCAACCATCCATGTTGTCAGGATTATGGGGCAGAAATATGGTTCGCTCGCCTACGAAGCGGTAAAGCAATCAAGATTTGAGCGGGATATGTACGGCGCTGCGGATATCGTTTTAACGCCAGAAGTTCTCTATAACCGGGAAAGTCTTTTTACCGCTGTTCATGCGGCTTTGAAAACTTCGGAATGGCGCACAGGCATTCAAAGAAAAGGGTTGGGCAGCGCAACCATCGTCATTGCGGAAGGCATTCCGGATGCGGATGGTATGTTTCGTGAAAGTAAAGTGTCGAACCAAATGATCAGATCCGATGATATGCAAAAATATGTTATGGATCTGCTGAAAACGGAATTTCCCGATTATGCGATTAAAGATCCGGAACCGTCCTATACTTTGCGCGGCGCCACGCTTTGCGGTCGTGATCATGACGTTGCATTCGCAGCCGGGGAGTATGCAGTTGCGCAATTAGATACCAATCCGAACTTGTACAGTGAGCCGCACATGATTCTTCACGGCTATCTCCCATCTGATCCCATGAGCATCATTTCCTTGACGGAGGTGAATGGTGCCAAACGAACGCATATTACGCCTGCACAGGCGAAGGCGATCGGGAATGAATATGGCTTTGTTCTGGGGAATGAGCCGCCGGATGAAATCATCGAATTCTTTGCGCGCCGCGGTGCGCGTTGTCCGGTTTCAGGTTTGGGGGAATTGCCGCCTCCGCGCGTAAGATTAGCTAGATCGGCGCCGGAATTGCTTGCTATCGCTTAACTTCATTTCCGCATCCCACCACCCAGACATCATAAACCGGATGTTCGAGCGCGGATAATGATGGCGAAGATGAAAACATCCAGCCGCTGAAGCGCGCGACGAGCTCTTCGCCTTTCTTCTGTTCGACGATTTGCAAAAATGCCGCGGCGTCGGCGGGTTCCAGTGGCGGTCGGGCGCGGCAGGCGCGCACAGCGATGGTCAGCGCGCCGAAGTTGAATTGTTGTCCGATAGGGATGGTAAAGGTCTGCGTGCGGGCCGTGACTTTATCCAGCGCGCGTAAAATCACGCTGGGATGCGCATCCCAGGTCGGCGGCGGTTCGGGGATGGCTGGCAATTGGGTATTATCCCCTTCGGCAACGATGCCGGGGATCGGGCCAGGCTGCTGCGCCGCGTTATCAGGATTTGGCATAACGGGTGCGGCGCCATTGGGCGCAATAACCGTTGTGGGGGCATTGTTCCCGGAGCCGTTTTGCATTTGTTGAATGACGTTATCGACAATGCTCGGCGGATTACTATTTGGCTGAGCCTGATCTTGCGCCTGTGAGGCGCCGGAAACCAGAAGCCAGAAACCAGAAATTACAATACAAAGAAGGAGTATATTTTTACTCACTGCTACCTTCGGCCTTTGGTGCGGTGGGCATGGCAGGGCTGCTGGCGGGGGTTGCGCCCGCAGCGCCGGATGAGGCATCCCCGGATTTATTATCACCCGAATGGCTCATGGAGAAAATAACCTGGCCGAGCAATTGCTCTAATCCCGGCGGAGATTGCGTCATCGTAATTTTATCATGGTTTTTCAGCATCTTATCATCGCCGCCGGGCTCAAGAGAGATAAATTTTTCGCCCAGCAACCCACTGCTGGTCACTAGCGCAGCGGAATCGACCGGCAATTTGATATTATTATCCAAATCCAGGGTCAGAACCGCACGATATTTGTCATCCAGGCTCATCTTGGTGACGGTGCCGGCCTTTATGCCGGACACGCGCACGTCCGCACCTTCCTTGATCCCGTCGATTTTGGTGAAGGCTGCCGTCACCGTATAACCCGAAGGGCGCGCGGCATCTGCCGTATGCAGCGCAAAACCCAAAAACGCCAAGGCCGTGATCAGCACAACCGCGCCCAAAGCTGTTTCCACAATATTCCGGTTCATGCCCTTGCACTCCATGTTGAATCCAGCCGCAGTTTAAGGGCTTTGAGTCCAAATGTCATGAGGGAATAAAAGCAGCGGATTTTGCAGGATTTTAGCTGTTTTAGATCTATAGGCGCATGTAAAAAAAACTTGACCTCATGCAACTGTATGCGCTACGGTTTTTAGCCATATGGAAATTAACGCGGGGTACTTCTTACAATGTATAAGCCATATTTAACATCTCCAGCGCCATGCTATGCGCCAAAGTCAACTGGAGCTCTGAAATCAAATCGTGAAGATCAAGACGGTGGTCCTGATCCGGTGGACATTCACGTCGGCGGCCGTTTGCGCACGCTGCGCAAGCTGAAAAACTTCAGCCAGGAAAAACTGGCGCAGGCTTTGGGCCTGACGTTCCAACAGGTGCAGAAATACGAACGGGCGGACAACCGCATCGGCGCCAGCCGTTTGTATCAGATCGCCGATGCACTGGGCGTATCGGTCAGTTATTTCTTTGAAGGCTTCGGCAAAGCCGCGCGTGGTCCGGTTTACGCCCTGGCTGAAGATGGGGAGACGGGCGCCGAAGATGTCATGCAGCGTTCGGAAACCCTGAAACTGGTCAGCCTGTACTATCAGATCAAGGACGAAGCGACACGCAAGCAGGTCTTGGACATGGTACGGACGCTGGGCAAGCGATAGGGCTCCAAAAGCGCTCAGGCTGCCTGACGCGCAAGGCCTTAGGGGATAATGCATCAAAAAATGACAAACAACCCTATAGACCCCCCTAAGCGCGTAATGGTGTTGTCAATTTAATCCTATATCTGGCAAGATTGTTACGCGGCAATTTTGTGCCTCCCGCGGGTAAAACGGTTCAGATATCATGCCAAGATGCCTCGGGGTAAAACCAATTCAGCGAACATCCGCCGTGCTGCAGTCCTGCTATACTTACTGGGTATAGGGGCGGGAATTTGTGTTGCGCTGCCGGGGCCTGCGCCTGCGCGCGCCGATGACGGCGAGGCGGGCATTGCCATGGGCAGCGTGGAATTCAAAAAATCTGACGCCATTTCGATGGAAAAGGAAGATTTGTTTATCAGCATGGACAAGGTGAAGGTCGCGTTTGATTTTAAGAATAACAGCGATCAGGATTATACGACCCTGGTGGCTTTTCCGCTGCCGGAGCAAAGTTGTTATGAGGATGAGTGTGAAAGCGTTGACGGGCGCAAATATAATTTACAGCATGATCCGTGGAATGGATTTAATGTTGCCGTGAACGGTAAAAAAATTGCCTTTCAAAAGGAAGTGAAAGCCTGGGCGGGCGCAACGGACGTTACGGCGTTGCTGGCTAAATATAGCGTGACCTTGGCGGGCGGCATGGCGGCCTTGGGGCAGATTGAAAAATTGCCCGATATGGCCAAGTCAGAATTGGCGGCGGCCGGCGCAATCAAGACTTGCGCACTGGATGAAGAAGCAACGCCGCAAGCGCAAAGCCCCTATTGCCCGCAATGGCGGATAGCGGAAAAGTATTATTGGCAGCAGACTTTCCCGGCAGATCGGATTACGCATATCGAACATTCCTATGCGCCAGTGGCGGGTTCCGGAGAATTTTTTGGCTTTTATGCAGAAGATAAGAATTTAAAAGATTATTGCATTGACGGCGCAACGCAGGCCGCCATTCAGAATGAATATGACCGGAAGCAAAAAATTTATGAGAAAAATCCGGTTAACGGCGCCAGCTACGAAGGCGGTTTTAACACTATCGGTTATATATTGAAGAGCGCCAATACGTGGATGGGGCCTATTAAAGATTTTCATCTCACTATTGAGAAGCCAAAACGAAATACCTATTTTCATTCACTTGGTATGGGAGTGCAAAAAACTTTCCTATCAACCTGCTTTGACGGGTTGAAGAAAACGGCGCCTGGAAAGTTTGAAGCATGGCGGCAGGATTTTACGCCGGACACAGATATCAGTATGATTATTTATTACGAATAGCAGGTTCCATGTCCGACGCAGCCAAACCCGACAAAAAATCCAAAACCGGAAAAACCCCGGGGGCCAAAAAGGGCGGCGGGTTTATTGGGTGGTTTTTACTCTTTGCGCCGATCACGTTGGGGCTAGGGTATTTTTATCCGCCGCTGTTTATGCTCGTGGTGCTGATGGCGCCGGGGTGGTTTGCTTTGATGTCGGACCAGGCTGAGGACCACGCCATGGCGGTTTGCGTCGGTTCGGGCACGCTGGCGGGGGCGGTCTTTACGGTTTCGTCTTATTTGCTGTCGCCGCCGATTTTTTCCAGCGCGATGGTTTTGATTCAACAGCCGCAGACCTGGCTGCTGCCCATGGCCGGATCGGCAGCGGGGGCGGTGATTTTCTATATTGTGCCGATGATGATCATCGAGAGCGTTTATATCAAAAACCAGGCACACAAAAAATTCCTGGAAGACAGTCAAAAGAAATTGATCGAGGACTGGGGGCCGGAGGTTAGGAATTAGGATTCTAGGATGATAAAAAATAATTTCTAAAACCTACTTTCTGATTTCTTTTTCCACCTTTTCATACGCCTTTGCCTCAATCTGGCGCACGCGTTCGCGGGAAACGCCGAATTGTTGAGCAAGTTCTTCGAGCGTTGTTGGTTCGTCTTGCAGGCGGCGGGCGGTGAAGATGGTTTTTTCGCGTGGGCTGAGTTTTTCCATTGCGCTATGCAGCATCGTTATGCGGCTGTCCATTTCATCGTGCGCGATGACGGTTTGTTCGGCGCTGGCGTGCGGATCGGCGATGGTTTCAATCCATTCCGCTTCGCCGTCGAGGATCAGCGGCGCGTTGAGTGATGTATCGTGCGAGCCGATGCGCGCGTCCATTTCCATGACTTCGCGTGACGTCACGTTCAGGCGCTCGGCGATTTCTTCGGCCTGGGCGGGCGAGAGGGTTTCGTTTAGCGCCCGAATGGCGGCTTTAACTTTTTTTAAACCGAAGAATAATTTTTTCTGCGCGGCCGTCGTGCCGATTTTCACCAGGGACCAGGAACGCAGGACGAATTCCTGTATCGCGGCCTTGATCCACCACATAGCGTAGGTGGACAGGCGGAAACCGCGTTCGGGGTCAAATTTTTTCACAGCCTGCATCAGGCCGATGTTACCCTCGGCGATCAGGTCGGAAACGGGCAGGCCGTAGCCGCGGTAGCTAAATGCCACCTTGGCAACCAGGCGCAGGTGGGACGTGATGAGCTGGTGCGCGGCGGCGCGGTCGCCGGTGTCGGCCAGACGGCGGGCGAGCATGTATTCTTCCGTAGCCGACAGCATAGGGAAACG
>JABDAM010000013.1 GCA_013289145.1 Alphaproteobacteria bacterium
GCGCATCATGCCGGAGTGAATCGCGCTCGCGCGCAAACCCAGTTCGCGCAGGGCATTCACCTGATCATCCATCAACGCAATCAGGGGCGAAACCACAATCCCCACACCACGGCGGCACAGCGCCGGAATTTGGTAGCACAGCGATTTGCCGCTTCCTGTCGGCATCAGTACCGCACAGCTGCCGCCTGCGATCACGCGATCAATAATTTCCGCCTGGTGGCCGCGGAATTCCTGATAACCGAAAACGCGCGCGAGAATTTCCCGAGGTGTTTCCGCCGCGCGCCCGTCCAATTTCAATCCTGCGTTCATATGCACATGATGTGATAATTTATAGAACATCTCAAGAACAGACGAGGCTATTCATTGCAATTACAATGACATTTGTTTATAACCGCCTCGGTCCGGGACGTAGCGCAGTCTGGTAGCGTACCAGCCTGGGGGGCTGGGGGTCGTGGGTTCGAATCCCACCGTTCCGACCATCCTTGGCAAGCACAGTATTGCTAATGCCAAGTGTCATTTTAATCTCCCACCATCGCCAATAATGTGGCGTTCCCACCTGCGGCGGTTGTGTTGATAGAAACCGTGCGTTCGGTTGCAAAGCGGTGCAGATAATACGGCCCGCCGGCCTTAGGCCCGGTGCCGGACAGGCCTTCGCCGCCAAAGGGTTGCACGCCGACGACGGCGCCGATCATCGTGCGGTTAACGTAAAGGTTTCCGGCGCGGATGGCGCAGCGCACTTTTTCATGCATCGCGTCGAGACGTGAATGCACACCGCACGTCAGGCCAAATCCGGTTGAATTGATGGCGTCCAGGGCTTTGTCAATATCACGCGCGGCGTAACGGATAATGTGCAGCACAGGCCCGAAAACTTCGTCAGATAGTTGCGTAATAGATTGCAGTTCAATAATGCGCGGTACGAAGAATGTTCCGCGCTCGCATTCAGGCGGTAGGGTGGCGGTGAATAAAATTTTTGCTTCCCGTTCCATGCGGTCAACGTGTTTTTGCAGGCCGTCGCGCGCCGCCGCATCAATCACCGGGCCAATATCTGTTTCCCATTTCATCGGATCGCCGATTTGCCACATGGCCGCGGCACCGCGCAGCAATTCAATTAATTTATCCGCGATGTTATCCTGCACAAACGCCACGCGTAGAGCAGAGCACCGCTGACCCGCGCTGTCGAATGCGGAGGCCAGAATATCATCGCACGCCTGTTCCAGCAGTGCGGTGGAATCAACGATCATGCAATTCTGCCCGCCTGTTTCGGCGATGAACGGCACAATCGGCGCGCCGCGTTCGGCGAGGCCTTTATAAATAGTGTTTGCCGTGGCGGTAGAACCAGTGAAAGCGATGCCCGCGATTTTTTTAGATTCGGTGAAAACTTTACCCAGCGCAGCGCCCGAACCTGGCGTGAAATGCAGCACCTCGCCAGGCACACCGGCTTGATGCAGTAATCGCACGGCGTAATGCGCGGTCATGGGCGTCTGGCCGGCGGGTTTGGCGATGACGGAATTCCCGGCGGCGAGGGCGGCGGACATTTGCCCGGTAAAAATCGCCAGCGGAAAATTCCACGGCGCGATGCAGGCAAAGACTCCGCGGCCGCGCAGCCATAATTCGTTTTGCTCACCCGTGGGGCCGGGCAGGCGCAGCGGCGCTTCAAATTCGCGCGCGGCCTGGGCGCCGTAGTAGCGCAGGAAATCGACCGCTTCCCGAAAATCGTTTACGGCGCTTTGCAAGGTGCGGCCGCCTTCACGCACAATCAGCGCCACCAAGGAGGCGATATTTTCTTCAAACAAATCCGCCGCGCGGAACAGAATTTTCCCGCGCACCGCGCCGCCCAAATTATCCCAAGCAGGCTGTGCCGCATGCGCGATATCAATCGCGCGGGCGGCATCTGTAGCCGACGCATTCGCATTCGTCCCAATGACTTTTTTGTTATCAGCAGGCGAAAAACGCACCTGCTTTTCGCCGTACAAATTCTTGCCGCCGATAATCGGGAAAGATTCATAAGGTCGCGCGAGGAATGCCTGTATATCCCGCGTCAATTTTTCACGCGCGACAGATTCCGCGAGCAGTGGGCCGAAGGAATTTTTGCGTTCATCGCCATAAATATCAGCGGGCAATGGAATTTTGATATTGCGCTTATCGGGCAGGGCAGTGGTGACCGCAACCGGGTCCGCCAGCAATTTTTCTATCGGCACGTCTGCATCGGCGATTTGATGAACGAAAGATGAGTTCGCGCCGTTTTCGAGCAGGCGGCGCACAAGATACGCCAGCAAATCGTGATGGGGTCCAACAGGTGCATAAATGCGATAGGGAATCTGACGGCCGATAATTTCCCCCAGCGTTTCATAAAGCGTTTCGCCCATGCCGTGCAAACGCTGAAAACAATATTCACGATCACCCGCCATTTCGATAATCGTCGCGGCAGTCAGCGCATTATGTGTCGCAAATTGCGGAAAAATCGCATCCGGCGCCGACAGCATCAATTCCGCAGCGGCGAGATAGGAAACATCCGTCGTCGTTTTGCGCGTGAAAACGGGATAATCCGCGTGGCCGTCAACCTGTGCGCGTTTGATTTCGGAATCCCAGTATGCGCCTTTTACCAGCCGCACCGGAATCCGGCGACCTGCCGCGCGTGCCAGAGCAATGACAAATTCCAATGTCGGCAAAGCGCGGCGGCCATAGGCCTGTACCGCCAAACTCAAGCCGTTCCACCCTGCCAATTCCGGCGCGTGGGCGAGCGCTTCAAAAATTTCCAGAGACGGCACCAGGCGGTCCATTTCTTCAGCGTCGATGGTGAGCAAAATATCCTTTTTTTTCGCGGCTTTGCAAAGGGTCATTAATTCAGGCACCAAATCCGCCCGCGCATCATCCATCTTGCGCCATTCGTAACGCGGATAGAGTGCCGACAATTTAATCGAAATTCCAGCCGTTGTATTCGCCGCAATCACCGCGTCAAAGGCGCGGTGATACGCGTCAAAATAATGCGCGGCCTGATCCATCGTGCGCGCGGATTCGCCGAGCATATCGTATGAGTAGCGCACGCCTTCGGCTTCCTTGGTTTTGGCGCGATGCAGTGCTTCTTCAATTGTTTCGCCCAGCACGAATTGATTGCCCATCACGCGCATGGCTTGTTCCAGCGCGGCGCGGATAACCGGCTCGCCCAAACGCGCAATCACGCGGCCGATGACGCCCCAGCCGGAATCCTCATTGCGCAGATGCAACACACCGCCCGTCAGGTTCAGCGCCCAGGTGGAAAAGTTTTGAAACGGATTACCCGCGCCGGCAGCTTCCCAATGCGTGCGGCTCATTTTATCACGGATGAGGGCGTCGCGCGTGGCCGCATCCGGAATGCGCAGCAATGCTTCCGCCACGCACATCAACGCCACGCCTTCCTCAGACGTTAATTGATAAGCAATTAGCAACTGGTTGATATCCATCCCGCGCGGCGGCTGGGTGCGGATTTTTTCAATCGCCGCGCGCGCCAGTTTTTGCGCCGCGTTGCGGTGCGCAGAGAGCGGTTTTACGTGTTCCAACAATCGCCTGACCAGAATATTTTCATCCATCAGATAATGTTCAGCAAGAACAGGCAGGTGCGAATCCAATAACGAAGCAGTCATAGCAAAATCATAGCAAATTTTCCTTGACAGGGAATTGGGAGTATTTGTAATTACCAAGATAACCTTTAGGAAGGCGATTAATGGCAGATAATGAACAGATATCTTTTTCAAGGCGCCTGGCAGAAAACTTGGTTCCCTATGCGCCTGTTTCCGCCTGCTTTTGGGATGGCCATAAAAGTTGCTGGATTTCTTTTGACACTGCAAAATTGCCTGAGACTGTTTGTTCTTACATAGCTGATGATAACGGCCAAAAACGGTCACCTGAAACGGTTTTAAAATTCTATCACAAAATAAAAGGAAATCCCGAAATCGAAACCGCTTTTTCCAAAGGGTATGCCGACGGCCTGGTAAAATTGATTTCCAAACATGACGAAGACGGTATGCTTGATGCATTGCGTGAAGCTCCGCAAGAATTAATTCAAAAAATGCCATTAGAACGAATGGCCGATGCCTTTTTGGATGCCGTCAGAAATACGGGAATGTTTATCAAGGATGATCAGCCGCACGAAGAGCGCGTCAAACATATCGAATCCGCTCTCCATAGGTTGGAAAAGAACTTTCCAGGCATTATGAAATTGATAGATGACAGATTTGATGGCGGCCGCAGGTTCGCCGCGCCGCCTGGAACGAACACGCCATAAATAATTTAACTATTGCTTTATGATGACAGCCTGAAGGAAATCGTGCATAAACAGCCATGGTTGGTTTATCGACAGATCATTTGAAACGCCGGGGGATTATGCTGGTGCTCTCGTCGCCTTCGGGCGCGGGAAAGACCAGTATTGCAAAGGCGATTTTGGCGCGCGACGGCAATATCGCGCCGTCGGTTTCCGTGACGACGCGCGAACAGCGGCCGGGCGAAACGGACGGCGAGGATTACCATTTCATCAGCCGTGATGCGTTTCAAAACCTGGTACGCCAGGGGCAGTTATTGGAATATGCCGAGGTGTTCGGGAATTTTTACGGCACGCCGCGTGCGCCGGTGGATAGCGCACTGCGCGATGGCCGGGATCTAATTTTCGACATTGATTGGCAAGGCGCGCGGCAGCTGACGGAAAATGCGCGCGATGATCTGGTAACGGTTTTCATCCTGCCGCCACGCGCGGAGGACTTGGAACGCCGCTTGATGACGCGCGCCCAGGATACCGCCGACACCATTCAGCGCCGGATGGCCAAGGCGCCGGATGAATTGTCGCATTATCCCGAATATGATTATGTCGTCGTCAACAATGATTTTGAAACCAGTGTTGTGCAAGTTATGGCAATTTTGCACGCCGAACGCCAGCGGCGGCAACGCTTTGTGGGACTGGCCCAGTTTATACGCGGTATGCAGGAACAGGTCCGCGCGAAGTACCCGGGCGGGGAATTAATGTAATCACGCTTTTATCAGCGTTGCCAAATTTATAAACTGCTCCACCGTCAATTCCTCCGCGCGCGCAGTGACGTGGTTGCCGATTTCGATCATCAGCTTTTCGCCATCGTGCCCAGCGCCGTTGAGGATGCCCTTCAGCATCTTACGCCGCTGGGAAAAGGCGAGAGCAACGGTTTTTTCCATTTGCTCGAATGCAATTTCCGGTATCTGGTTTTTAGGAACAAGTTGCACAATGGACGAAACCACTTTGGGCGGCGGAACAAACGCGGATGGCGGCACGTCAAATAATAATTTTACGTCGCACAGCCACTGGCACATTACGGACAGGCGGCCATAGGCGGCAGTGCGGGGGCGGGCGGCGAGGCGCTGGGCCATTTCTTTTTGCAGCATGATGGTGATGGATTTAAATCCGGAAATTTGTTTCAGCCAGCCAATCAACAACTGCGATGCGACGTGATAGGGCAGGTTGGCAATAATCGCACGCGGGGCGGCCACCATTTCCGGGTTAAATTCCAGCGCATCACCTTCAATGATATTCAAGCGGCCGTCGGCATGTTCAGCCAGATCACGCATCACGCCGATCGCGCGTGGGTCGAGTTCGATGACAGTCACGCTCGCCGCCGGGCTTTCCAAAATCGCGCGCGTCAGGCCGCCGGGACCGGGGCCGATTTCAATCACGTTAACATGCGTTAAATCCCCCGCCGCCCGGGCGATTTTGCGCGTCAGGTTTAAATCCAGAATGAAATTCTGCCCCAGGCCCTTGCGCGCGGATAAACCATGTTTGGCAATCACTTCGCGCAGCGGCGGCAAATGCGAAAGCATTACTTGATTTCAATAAAAGCTTTATTGCGCAAATCGCGCAAATCGCGGCGTTGGAGCAGGTCTAATTGCTGATTAAATGCCGCGTCCTGTAATTTTTCCCGCGTGGGAATGTCTTTGGGATCCAATGTACGCGCGTCACGCAGGTATAAAATATAATAACCGCGCAGCGTGCGCATCGGTTTGCTGACCTGGCCGGGACGCATCACATGGACGATCCGCGCCAGTTCGGGCGGCATTTGGCTTAGGGTTTGCCAGCCTAGATCGCCGCTGCGGCTGGCCGAGGCGCTTTGCGAAAAACCATGTGCCAGTGCGGAGAATTTCGCGCCTTGCGACATTTGTTTGATCAGATCCGCGCCAAAATCACGCACCTTTTGATCATCAACGGGCGCGTCCACAGGCAGGAAAATTTCCGCGACCAGATATTGCTGTTGATTGGCATCGCTTTTCAATTGCGCTTCCATGCGGTCGATTTCGCTGGGCGGCACATCGACATTGGGCACAATGCGCTGTTCAACATATTTGTGCCAGGCGATTTCGGCGCGCAATTGATCTTGCAGCGTGTCTTTATCCACGCCTTGCGAGGCCAGCATATCCGTGAACTGATCGACCGACATATTATTACTGCCGGCAATGTTTGCCATGGCTTTGCGGATGTCTTCATCGGTTACTTTAATACTGCTGGCATCAGCGGCCTCAAGGCGCAGTTTGTCGTCGATCATCGAGTGCAAAACCTGCGGCGCGATGTCCTTGCGAGTTTCGTCCGCACGCGGCAGGCCGTTGGCGCCAATCAGCAATTCAATACGCTGAGACAATTCATGCGTCGTGATGATGTCGTTATTGACGGTGGCGATGATGCCGACTTCATCGGCAAAAGCGGGCGCCGCGAGCGCCAGCGCGAATAGGATCAAGAGATATTTAGCCATCTTCAGAATAAAGCAGGATTGAAGCGCCGATCATAACGGCCAAAAGCGCCGGTGTCCATGCGGCCAGCGCAATGGGAACGATATTGGTATTGGCCAAAGCGCGCATGGAATCGCGCAGGATGAAGAGCGTAAACCCGACCAGCAGGCCGATGATAATCAGCCGCACCGCGCCGCCTGCACGCTGATGGCGCAACGCGAACGCCACCGACAAAAGCGCCACACCCATAAAAAGCAGCGGCTCCGCAAGCAGTGAGGCATAATGAAGCTCAAGCGCCGTCACGGCCAGGCCTGTACGGTGGATGGTATTGATAAGTTTCGGCAAAGCCCAGAAAGAAACCGCGTCCGGCTTGGCATATTGTTCCTCAATCTTCACCGGGGTCAGATGCGTAAAGAGAGTTACATTGTCCTGATGCTGCGGCATGGCATCCGATTGCGCCAAGGTCGCGTTTTGAAAATCCCATTTCCGGCCGGTTACCAAATGGCCCGTGGGCGCATCAATACGGCGCAGAAAACTTCCGTCGGGGGAAAATAATAAAACCATCACGTCCGACATCGTCCAATCGGCGTTGTTAATGGATTTGGCGTGAATGACCGCCTGGGTGTTATCGTCGTTCACCTGGCGCAGCCACAGGCCGGAATCGGTGAAGGCGACGGTGTTTGCCTTGTTACTTAAAACACGATTGTCCCAATCTTGATAGCGGCTGAAGACAAACGCGCCCGCGGGGCTGAGGACGGTGATTTTCAAAATCGCGATCAAAAATGCCGCGAACATCGCGGGCAGGGCGAATTCCCAAGCGGAAATGCCGCTGGCGCGCAGGACGACCAGTTCATGATTTCGCGCCATGCGCCAGAAACAAATCAGACCCCCGAATAAAATCGCGAAAGGGAAAATCCGCATGCCGACCTCAGGAATTTTGAAAAACCCCATCAGCAGAATTTCCGCCAGCGCGATGGGCTTATTGCCCGAACGGCGGAGCAGCTCAACAACTTCAAAGACATAAATCAAGCCGAGCAAGCCCATCAGCACACCCGAAAAAATCACCGTATATTGCCGCGCGATATAAGCGGAAATGGTAAAGGGCATGCCGCGGCGGGCGCGTGCTTCATTTCGCATGCGTGCCCCCGAATTTTGCGCCCAGCAAGTGAGTCAACCATATTCCGCCAACCAATGTAGCAATCACCGGCGGCGCATATTGCAGCGGGATCAAAGCATTATTACGGGCGGCGAAATTGGCCAGCGCGAGCGACAGGGATTGCATGACGACCACCAGCACCACGCCAATTAGATAGCGATGCGGACGGCCACGCCGTGAAAATTCGCCGCCCAATACCACCACCAGCGCAATCATGGCAAAGGCCAGATTATAAAGCGGGAAGGCGATGCGCTGATTTGCCTCCGCCATGAATTCGCGCGCCGCGTTCGGGTTATTGGAATCCGGCGCGGGGTTTATCAGTTCCCCCATCGGCCGTTCATAGGCTTTCATATAGGAATCATCCTGCGCGTCATTCAGCATCGATAAATCCACGACGTATTGATCAAACATCAACCAACCGATTTCACCTGTCGCATTGCTCCGCTCCTGGCGCGTGCCGCGCTGAATGACCAGACGCGGCGGACCATTATCACTGACCAGAAATCCTTCTTCAGCCGTCAAAGTAATCGACTTCATCGGATCGCGCGTGTCATGAATCAAAATGCCCTTGAACAAATTGCTGTTTTCACGTTCATGCACGTAAATCGTCATGTTACGTCCGATGGCATTAAACATACCTTCGCGCAGCAAAGCGCCGGCGTAATCTGTCTGAATCAAATGCCGCTGAAGGCGCAAATCACGCTGGGCGCGCGGCGCGATATCGATGCTGATCGCCCAATGAATGAACATCACCCAAACCGCCAGCAGCAGCGCAGGCCGCGCGAGTTGCCAGGGCGACATGCCAACGCCCTGCATCACGATCCATTCCTGATCCTGGAGCAGTTTTTGCATAGTGAATAACAGGCCGAGGAATAACGCAACGGGCAAAATAGGCGCCAAAAAACTGGGCAGCACGAGCAGCATCAATTGCAAAAACACCCACAACGGCGCACCGCCATCGACTACCATTTCCAGCAGTTTCAACGACTGCGAAAACCAAATCGCACCCGTCACAACGATCGTGGTCAGCACAATCGCCATAAATTCTTGCCGCAAAATGTAGCGCATCAAAAGCATCCCACATAATCTAGCGGCGCCGGATTATGAAAGCTAGCCGGATATCAAAAATCCATGCGGGCTTGAATTTGCCAGCGGGCGCGGGCTGCGTTATTCTATATAGATGGACAAACTAAATCTGTTTCCCCAGAAGGCTTTTATCGCGGGCAAATGGTGCGATGCGGACAATGGTAAAACCGCGTCCGTCGTAAACCCAGCGACGCTAAAGGAAATCGGGCGTGTCCCGGTGATGGGCGCGGCGGAAACGGAACGCGCCATCGCGGCGGCGGAAAAGGCTTTTCCCAAATGGGCGGGCACACTGGCCAAGGAACGCGGCGCGTTTTTGAAACGCTGGGCGAACCTCATGCTTGTGCATGCGGATGAGCTGGCGGAGATGATGGTGGCTGAATGCGGCAAACCATTCCGGGAGGCGCAAACCGAAATCGACTACGCCGCCAGCTTTTTCACCTGGTTTGGGGAAGAAGCCCGCCGCACGGACGGCGACATCATCCCCACGCCGGATAAAAACAAACGCATTACCGTCATTAAACAACCGATCGGCGTTGTGGCCTCGATCACGCCGTGGAATTTTCCTGCGGCGATGATTACGCGCAAGGTCGCGCCCGCAATTGCCGCAGGCTGTCCGGTGGTTTTGAAACCCGCACTGGAAACGCCGTTTTCCGCTTTGGCTTTAGCCGTGCTGGCGGAGCAGGCGGGTTGCCCGCCGGGCGTATTTTCCGTTGTGACGGGCGACGCCAAAACCATCGGCGGCGCGATGACGGCGAGCAAAATCGTGCGCAAGGTCAGTTTCACGGGCTCCACCGCCGTCGGTAAATTATTGATGGAGCAAAGCGCGCCGACGTTGAAAAAATTGTCACTCGAACTCGGCGGCCACGCGCCGTTTATTGTGTTTGAGGACGCGGATATCGATGCGGCGGTCGAGGGCCTGATCGCTTCCAAATTCCGCAACAGCGGCCAGACGTGCGTCTGCGCAAACCGGATTTTTGTGCAGGAAAAAGTTTATGATGAATTCCGCGATAAAATCGTCGCCGCCACGCAGAAATTGAAAGTCGCGGAGGGAATGGAAGAGGGCGCGCAAGTCGGCCCGCTAATTAATGAAGACGGGTTTAAGAAAGTTGTTAAACAGGTTGAGGAAGCCGTAAGCAAAGGTGCGAGAATCCTAACTGGCGGCGCGCCGCATGACTTGCACAAAACCCTCGGCGGCTGGTTTTATCAACCGACGGTGCTGGACGGCGTGCGTGATGATATGTTGATCTGTCACGAAGAAACTTTCGGCCCCGTTATCCCGTTAATTAAATTCCGCGAAGAAACCGAAGCGGTGCATAGCGCGAATAACGTTCCCTTCGGTCTGGCCGCCTATTTCTATTCCCGCGACGTTGCGCGCTGCTGGCGGGTTTATGAAGCACTGGAATACGGCATCATCGGCGTCAACACCGGCGCGGCGTCTTTCGCCGAAGCGCCATTCGGCGGCGTCAAGGAATCCGGTATCGGCCGCGAGGGCAGTAAATATGGAATCGAAGATTACCTGGAAATCAAATACGGCTGCTGGGGGATCGGGTAATTATGGCCTAAAATCTTTTTCAGGACTTTTATTATCTGGAGTCCATAAAATAATCTTGCCCTGTATTTTAAATTTAATTTGCCCCTTCGCCAAATAGGTAATCGTGCAGTCTGAATCCACATTTCCTGGATAAGTTTGCACAACGGTTTGCATATGATTTGTTATTTGCAAAACGAATGTTTTTCCATCTCCGCTTTTAATGCCCCATCCATTTCCGTTTTTATCTTCACATTTTGCTACAAAGGTGCGTTTAGGAGCAGCCGAAACAGATGGTGATATAGGAACCATGGGGCGGCCTCCTAAATTCTGAGTACCGCAAGACCAAGAAGCAGTCGTTGCCGCAGTTAATAAAGCTAATCGGCGTAAAAGTTTATGGTTCATGCGATGTTGCTGGCCTCTTGATATTGAGCACTAGCATAAAGAGGTAACATTTGACACTATTAATTCAATTAGAATCACTTGCCCCAGAGGAAACGACCATGAAAGTCACCTTTATCGCACCAGAAAAAATTACCCGGAAAATTGCGGGCGTAACAGGCTCTGTGCTGGCGATTATGATAGGGGAGGGGAAACTCACCGGCCCGGCAGCGGAACTGGATAAATTCACGAAAGGCGAAATCACGCGCGCGATTGCGAATAGCAAATTTACCGGCAAGAAAAAACAAGCGCTGCCGATTTTGCTGCCCAAAGGGATGGCGTATAACTATCTTCTCCTGATCGGCGGCTCAACAAAGGCGGATACCACGCCGCAGCAGGTCGAAGCCGCCTTTGCCGAGGCCGTCATCACCCTGAATTCCATCGGCGCGAAATCTGTTACCGTTCTGACGGAGGATGAGGAACACGGTGCCTATGCCGCATCGGGATTGATTTTGCGGTCTTACCGTTTTGACAAGTATTTCACTAAACAAAAACCGGAAAAGAAACCGACGCTGAAGGAAGCGCGTATTATGACTCCGGACGCTGCGGCGGCGAAGAAAATCTTCGCGCATCTGGGCGCGGTGGCGGAGGGCGTATATTTCGCGCGCGATTTCGGCAATGAACCGCCGAACGTTTTATATCCGTCCGAATTTGCCAACCGCGTGCGTGAAGTTTTGGAGCCGATGGGCGTTAAGGTTGAAATTTTGGATGACAAGCAATTAACCAAACTCGGCATGGGGTCGCTGCTTGGCGTGGCGCAGGGGTCCGTACGGCCGGCGCGCGTAGTCGTGCTGCAATGGCACGGCGGCGAGGGGAAAGACGTTCCGATCGCGATTTGTGGCAAGGGCGTGACGTTCGATACCGGCGGTATTTCCATCAAGCCATCCGGCGGCATGGAAGAAATGAAATATGATATGTCAGGCGCGGGTGTCGTGGCGGGGCTATTCTACGCGATGGCGCGGCGCAAGGCGAAGGTCAACGCCATCGGCGTGATGGGGCTGGTGGAAAACATGCCGGATGGTAACGCGATCCGCCCGGGTGATATTCTCACCTCCATGTCCGGCCAGACGATTGAGGTTTTGAATACGGATGCTGAAGGCCGCCTCGTGCTGGCCGACGTGCTGTGGTACGCGCAGGAACGCTTTAAACCGGCGAATATGGTGAACCTTGCCACGCTGACGGGCGCGTGTGTCGTGGCGCTGGGCTATGAATATTGCGCCATCATGGGCAACGACAAAGGCATGATCGAAAACGTCCGCGCGGCGGGTGAAACCGTGGGCGAACTATGCTGGGAATTGCCGCTGTGCGAAGTGTTTGACGAACGCATCAACAGCCGTTTTGCGGATATGCAAAATATCTCATCAGTTGACCGCGCGGCGGGCAGTTCCATCGGCGGGCAATTCCTGAACCGCTTTGTCAAAAAAGAAACCAAATGGGTTCATATGGATATCGCGGGGGTTGCCCATCCGAAAAAGGCGATTGGGCCGCTGACGGACGGCGCATCGGGTTTCGGGATTCGCTTGCTCGACCGCATGATTTCGGACAAGTTTGAAAACGTGAAATAAAATCATCACAAAATTGTGAGAGGATAGGGGAGTGCGGCGGTATACCGCCCCCCCCTTTTTCCAAGCGCGATCGCGACAATTTATCATAAATTTTCGGCAGTTTTTCCCAAGATTTCACGTGAAATCCCGCGGCGCAACAGTTATACTCAAATAATAATTCGACGATATTTTGATTCAATTTTTATATATTCTAAGGGGGAAAATTATATGCCGCATATCGACACTACTCAGCCGCCGTTGGAAGAAATCCATGATATCGCATTTGAAAATTCTCCAAATCGCTGGGTCAGCGAGAAGATGGTTTTCATTCCGCCTTCATCCAAAAAGATATGGCAAGTTGATGTGCATCCCCAGACCGAGAATAAAACCTCCCGGTTTTATTCTCCTGAACATGAAAAAGGCTTGATAAAACCCTGGATGAAATAGCCGCTTTTGGTTAAGCTGCCCGCATGACGGAATACCGTTTTTATCAGCTGGGGCGGTCCAATTTATCACACGCGCTCATGGGCATCCTGCCCAAGGCGCTAGAGCGCGGCATGCGCGCCCACATCCTATGCGCCAGCATGGAGCGGATGCGCGATCTGGATGCGCGCCTGTGGGCGGACGATCCGGGCAGCTTTTTGCCCCACGGTGCAGCCGGAGGCGGGGACGAAGCCCGCCAACCCGTCTTGCTTTCCACCGCCGACGGACTGCCCGCCAATGACGCCAAGCTATTGATCCTGACCGACGGCGCCGATACGGGGCAGCCGGGGCTGTATGATATGGTCTGCGTCATGCTGGATGGAGGCGACGAAAACGCCCTGGCCGCCGGGCGCGCGCAATGGGCGGCCGCGAAGGGGGCAGGGCATAAGCTCAGCTACTGGGCACAGGAACCGAACGGTGCCTGGAAACAACAGGCGGCGGGGTGAGATAGAAGGGATCCCACAAAAAATGCGGAACAATCCCATGCACCTGCTGCCTTGGGTTTTTATGTTGTGAATTTAATTCTATTTTAATAAGATTCTTGCGCACATCTTGCATGCCCCGCCACCGCACTTTGAGAAGCTGGCTGAGGGTGACATATAGTTAGAAAAACGCCATGAAAGTATTTAAACAATTTGCTTCTCCAATCTCGCGTTTGGTATAATCTTCATAGGATAAAATATCCAAAGCATAAGGGGATACTATGAACAAATTCAACGCTTTGATGCGCCGCATCAAAATGCCTGCGACGCCGCTGTCGATTGAAGATGTTAACCGCGCCATCAACGACCGTATTTCGCGGGCAGAGACACTGGAAGAATGGGGCAATGAAAATCCAGAGTATTACAGTAAATCAATACCCATTATGCGTTTAATCGAATTAACAGCAAACGATTATCCTGGAGTTAAAGTTACAACGGAAGTAGTAAGCCCAGAATATAGACCTGATTACGAAAGGATCAAGATTTGCTATAATGGTATGGATTTAGAGGTAAATGGTAATCATTCATTTCAGATACATCGTACTTTTCTTTATTCGGATTTTTTTGATTTATCTCAGCTTCACATTACAAATGAAAACAAAGAAATAGTATTGCAGGATAGGGAGCCAAAAAATATCATCCCATTCTCCACAATCTGGGATTATATTAAGCTTTGTTCAGGAGTATTACCAGATTTCGAGTCAAAATTTAACAAAACCTATGCAGCTTGCCGCGATGGTATTCGACAATATCATGAAAATGAGCGGTTAATCACAGACATCACCATGTTGAAAAATATTCGCGACATGATGCAAAATTATGAAAGCCAGTCCGGTGAAACGGTTAAAATAGCGACAAAGGATGCCAGATTAATCGCAGCCGACTTGAACGGTGATCTGAATGACCTGCATTATCACCTGGGCGTAGTGATCACGCGCCATGAAAACCGGGGCAAGGGGCCGGAAATAAGAGCGCTTGATACCCGCGCGGATTTAAGTCTGCAAATCAATACGATTGTGAATACCTTGAGCTATCTGCAAAGCAATAGCGGGGATGATGGGGTTAGCCAGCAAAAAGCGGCGGGTTTTATCGCTGGAATTCAGGTCATTGTGCAGGAGATTAAGGATAAACATCCGGCATGGGATCAACCTACGCTGGTCAAGCGCATCGCTGCAATTGACGCAAATTTGAAAGCGCCGTTTGAGCGGATTTTGTTGATGGAAGCACCATCATCTACGGCTCTTTCAGCAAACCCTGATGGGAATAGAATGCCACCAGCTGGCGGGTATGGCGGCGGGAGAATGGAGCTTTAAGGCTTAGGGATTAAAACTGATGTCGCCTGAACCTGAAACACGCCGGGTTATTTGACCGCCGACTTCGCCAGTATGGTTGATATCGCCTGAACCGCTGACCCGCGCGCGGTAATCGCCTTTTACTTTTCCGGTCGTATTAACATCGCCTGAGCCGGATACACTCACGTCAACAGAGTCAAAATCACCATGCGCTTTGATGTCGCCGGATCCCGATACGTCTGCTTTAAACACGCCGCCTAACATTTTCAAATCCGCATCAACGCTGCCCTCAACATCAAACGAGGAGACAGAATGGGTGGCGAAAGAAACGGTGGCGGACCCTCTGAAATCCAGAATCGCATTGTTAAAGGAGGCGACGGATTTAAATTTAGAATCACCGCTTAAAGTTAAGTTCAGATTTTCTTCATTATCCGGAATGGTCAGGGTGATGTGCGGCGCTCGTTTGCGGATGATACTATTGCCTTGGATGGTTTGTCCGTTAACGTTTACGCCGCCGCTTATGTCGCCGTATACCTCCATCGAAGAATTGCCATTACCAAGAATGATAACGGTGCCGCTGCTGCCGACGATGGGCTGATTTTGGTGAAGTGTAACGTCATTGCCGTTTTGCGTAACGTCAAATTTGTTAATATCATCCGGGCTTGCGTCAATCCGGACTGAAATCTTGTCCGTTGGGCCGGAGACGACATCCACGTCACAGTCGCAATCGATGGTAATTTTACCAGCTCCGGTGACGGCAAGGTTTTGGTTTTTAGTCTGGCTTGGTAATTCTTTAGCGTCTGAACTGGCAGCGGGAGAAGGTGGATTTTCAGTAATCGTAATGTTGTTGTCAGCGCTGTCGGCATGTTTCGCGCAAGAAGCCAGGAGCAAACCAGACAAGCATAATAAAAACAGATTTCTAGGGGAGTATGCGTAAAGCGATTTCATAAGAGCCTCGGAGTGTGGAGGATGAGGCTATAACCCAAGGCACACCAACTTGTCAATTTAACTGATAATATATATTATGTAAAATACCATAATGGGGTATTTTACATAATATGAGGTTTTTTGGGGGGTTTGCAGGGTTTGGAGGCTTTAGGGTTTTTTAAGGCAATCTTGAATCACCATTGCGGTCGCCAGGACGATTAACGGGCTGATCGTCACGTCCGACAGAAAATGCGCGCCGCGGGCCATGCGCATAAAGCCGACGATAGCGACGAATATCACCGCCAAAATTGTTCCCAGCGGTCTGAGGCGTTGCGGCAGAAATAAGACCAAAAGCGCCAGGCACGCCGCATTGGCCGCATGGCCGGATGTGAAGGAACAATTGCTGGCGCACTCATGGCTGATCCGCCAAGCCGGTTCGAAATGCGCCGTGCCGCCGAACTCATCGACTTGAACCGGCCGCGCGCGGCCCCAGTGGTTTTTCAGTACCCAGTTGATAATAACCAGCTCTGCCATGATGATGGTGCCGAATAAAATCCACAGTTTTTCATGCACTTGGCGCGGGATTTTAAACTTGATCGCGCATAGCGCCAGATAAGCCACGAATGCGACCGCAAATCCGCTCTTGATTACCATATCAAGTGGCCCATGAAAAAAGGCTGCTAACTTATTATCAGATAATAAAAACTTACCGCCGCCCAGGTATAATTCCCGCGCCGCAAACAGGTCAATTTGCGGGAAATAATAAAACAACGCGCTAGCCACCGCGAGGAGCGTCAAGCCCCCTATCGTCCAGCGTGAAATTCGGAAATTCAGGTGTTTCATGGTTACTCCAGTTCTACTATCAGGCCGTCGTGCGCGGGCGTGACATGCGGCGGCGTCATGGCATCCAGTTTCGCATAATCAAACCGCGGGTTAAGGTGAATCAAATACGTGCGCGGATTGCCGAGTTGTTCGCACAGATCCAAAACTTCGGGCAAAATCGCGTGGCTGGGATGCGGCACGTCCCAATCGGCCACGGCGGTGAACCAAACTTTAATCCCGGCCAAGGCAGCCAGGCCAGCGGGGGAAATGGCTTTGTAATCCGTCGTCCAGGCCACGGCGCCGATGCGGTAACCCAGGCAGGGCATATCGCCGTGGGTCATTTCGATGACGGCGATCTCCTCCCCCGCCACCGACAGCTTCCCCTGCCCGATTTCATGCGGGCGCAGAATAGGGCGGTACAAATCCTGATTGCCGGAGCCGTAGAAGAGATAATCAAACCGCTTTTTCAAATCCGCCATGTGGAACGGATGGGCGTAAATGTCGACTTGCGTTTCGTTGCTCCAGTAATAGGCGCGCAATTCCTCTATGCCGTGGCAATGGTCCGCGTGCGAATGCGTATAAAGCACCGCATCCGGCCGCGGCCCGGCCAGGTTTTCGCGCAGCAACTGCGAGCGCATATCGGGCGAAGTATCAATCAGGAAATTCTTGCCGTTATGCGCCACCCAGGCCGAAGTGCGCGTGCGGAAATTGCGCGGATTGGACATATCGCAATTGCCGTGCCGCCCCGCCACGTTGGGAATCCCCAACGATCCGCCGCAGCCGAGAACGGTTAATTTCGTCGTCATCGTTTTGCTTTATCAAAGATTCGGAAAAAATTGGCGGTGGTTGCGCGCGCTATTTCTTCCGGCGTGGTATTTTTCAATTCCGCGAGTTTCGCGGCGACATGCGTGACATAGGCCGGTTCATTGCGTTTCCCGCGATAGGGCGGCGGCGCGAGGAACGGCGCGTCGGTTTCCACCAGCATGCGGTCCAGCGGCACTTCGCGCGCGGTTTGTTGCAGTTCGGTTGATTTCGGAAATGTCACGATGCCGGAGAAAGAAAAATAATATCCGAGTTCCAGCGCGCGCACGGCCATAGCGTGCGAGGAGCTGAAGCAATGCAGGAGCGTTTTGAGCGGCGCGCCCGCGCGGGTTTCTTCGATGACGTTGATGGTGTCATCTTCGGCATCGCGCGAATGGACGATCAGCGGCAGGCCGGTTTCAAGGCAGGCATGAATGTGCTGGCGGAAAACGTCTTTTTGTTTTTCGCGCGGCGAGTAATCATAATAATAATCGAGCCCGCATTCGCCGATACCGATGCATTTGGGATGTTTTGACAGTCCGATGATGTTTTGCGTCGTCGTTTGTTCTGCGGGCTCATTGCTGTGATGCGGATGCACGCCGACGGAACAGAAGACATTCGGGTAAGTTTCGGCGATGGATTTGATCGTGTCAAATTTGCTGATGTAGGTGGAAATGGTTTGCATGTAGCCAACGCCCGCCGCGACGGCGCGCGCGATAATGGCGGCAAGCCCCTCCTCGGCAAAATCCGGAAAATCGAGGTGGCAGTGGGAGTCGACCAATAAATTCATGCCGGCGGCTGCTTAAAAAGTAATGGAATAAACCGGCCCGCGATCAACCAAAATATCAACAGTACATTAAAAAAGACAGCTGCCATCAAGAAACAGCCAGCGGATGTGCCAATGATCGCCAATAATATGTGCAACAAGTCCATCTTCGCCGCTGAACCCGATAACGGAATGGTCAAACTAAAGCTAAGCAGAACAGCAAGAAACAAAACCGCGTTTACAACAACAAAGTTCCAGCGAATGCTTAAACCGTGATAGCGCTTCATTACATAAGACGCGGCTGCATAGGTAAAAACCGCATTGATAAGACTAAAGCCAATTAATTCCAGCCAAAAAGACGGTCTAGGTTCGCTCAGATTATCCGTCTTCATAAAAGCATTATTTAACAAGGTTACAAAAACAAAAGAAGCGCAAAACATAAAGGCCGTGATGCCTATCACCTCTTTTTTGACCTGGATTTTGGAGTTCATCCGTCCACCTCGATTCTCGGGAAAATCGGCTGCGGCGCGGGGAGGGAAACGAGGGGCGAGAGGCGAGAGGTCAGGCCGTAGGAGGCGAATGTTCGTGCGTTCTCCCCTACTCCAATCGCATCCAGAATTTTCGCGGCGGAATCCGGAATGAATGGCAAGAGCAGCAGGCCGAGGTTGCGGATGGTTTCGCACAGCACGTACAGCACCGTCACCATCCGCGCGGGATCGGTTTTGCGGAGCGCCCAGGGCGCTTGTTCATCGATGTAAATATTTGCGGTGTTGGATAGGCCGATGGTGGCATCAAGCGCTTTGTGGAATTCCTGTGCGTCCATGTGCGCGCGCACGGCGGGCAATGTGGATTCAATTTGATTGAGCAGTGTTTGATCCGCCGCGGCGAATTCACCCGGCTGCGGCATGCGCGCGTCGGCATTTTTTTGGATGAATGAGAGTGTGCGTTGCACCAAATTGCCGAGGTTATTCGCCAGCTCCGCATTCACGCGCGCGATCATTTGGGTGTGGGAAAAACTCGCGTCGTTGCCAAAGGGCACATCGCGCAGCAGGAAATAACGCGTCTGGTCGAGGCCATAGGTTTCCACCAGGTTATGCGGCGCAATGACGTTGCCCAGGGATTTGGACATTTTTTCGCCCTCAACCGTCCACCAGCCGTGCGCGAAAATTCGGTGTGGGAGTGCAATGCCGGCGGCCATTAAAAAGGCAGGCCAATAGACGGCGTGAAAACGCAGGATGTCCTTACCAACCACGTGCAACGCCGTGGGCCAGAAATTTTGCATATCAGGCGTCGTATCAGGATAGCCGAGCGCGGTGATATAATTCGTCAGCGCATCGAGCCAGACATACATGATATGTTTGTCATTGCCCGGCACGGGAACGCCCCATTTGAAAGTCGTGCGCGACACCGATAAATCTTTCAGACCGCCGCGCACGAAACTGATTACTTCGTTGCGGCGCGATTGCGGGGCGATGAAATCGGGATTGTCTTCGTAAAATTTCAGCAGCGGTTCTTGCCATTTCGACAGGCGGAAAAAATAACTTTCTTCTTCCACCCAATCGCATTCTGCGCCGGTGGGAGCGATTTTTTTGCCGTCTTTTTCGGTTAATTCATCTTCGCCATAAAAGGCCTCATCGCGCACAGCGTACCAGCCCGCGTATTTATCCAGATAAATTTCATCGCGGCGCAGCAGTTCTTCCCATAACACTTGCGCCGCGCGGTGATGACGCGGCTCGGTCGTGCGGATAAAATCATCATTGGAAAAATTCATCAGCGTGGAGAGATCGCGGAAGGCTTGTGAAATTTCATCGACATATTTCTGCGGCGTGATGCCTGCGGCTTCGGCGGCCTTGGCGACTTTTTGGCCGTGTTCGTCGGTGCCCGTCAGGAATTTGACATTGTATCCATCCAGCCGCTTGAAACGCGCCAGGACATCGCACGCGAGAGTGCAATAGGCGCTGCCCAGGTGCGGCACGCTGTTGGGGTAATAAATCGGTGTTGTGATATAGAAATGTTTGGTCATGTACGTTCAAAGATGGTGGGCAAACGCGTTAGCAATTCATGCCAGCACGCGGCACCATCTAAATGCAGTTGCGCGGTTTCCGCAAGCATCCTTTGCGCGTCTTCGTGGAATTTCAGGAGCGCGGGGATGTTGGCGGGCGGCAAGCCGACGGTATTGCCAGAGGCGATTTGATGACAGAGCCACAGCAAAATCATTGCGGCAGTTTTGAATTGGGGTTGATAGGCAAAGCCTTGCGCCAATTCATGGGCACGCGCGGTATTTGGCGCGCGGATGAAATCGGTGAGGTGTTGATGGATGGTCAGCGCGTCTTGATCGAGAAGTTGTAGGAGCTGACCGGGCGCATATCCCGCCATGTGCCAGAGTGTGTTTTGATCCTGTTGTAAAAGTTGCGCGATACGTTCATCCAGCGGCGCAAGGGTTTCCGGTGTTTGATTGGTATCGGCATCCAGGCGCAAAAGGCGCGAGCGTGAACGGATAGTGGGCAACAGCTTACCCAGATTGTCGGCGAGTAAAATCAGCAGCGAATTCGGCGATGGTTCTTCTAAAACTTTCAACAGCGCATTTTGCGCGGCGCGGTTCATGCGTTCGGCGCCGTCGATGATGACGATGCGCCAACCGCTTTGCGCCGCCGTCATGGCCAGGAACGGTCCGGCGGCGCGGATTTGTTCGACGTTTAAATCCTTGTCTTCCTCGGGCGCGATGACGAGCAAATCGGGATGCGATCCGGCGGCGACCTGTGCGAATACAGGCGCTTCGGGTGGGATGGAAAGATCGCGCGGCGTGGGCGCTGCATGCGGTGTTTCGGCGAATAGATCCAGATCGTTTGCGGTATGGGGGCCTTTAAATCCGCGATACAACAAAAACCGCGTCAGGCGAAACGCCAACGTCGCCTTGCCGATCCCATTCGGCCCCGTGAAAATCCAGCCATGCGGCATGCGGCCCGACAGCGCGAGGGTGAGCAGCGTTTGCTCAGCCTGGCCATGGCCCCAAAGTTCACGCGTGGCGGCGGGTTGTGACAGGTTCATCTGCCGACATTATAACAATCAAGTCGGAATTGCAGCAGGTAAAGTATATATGGTGTGAGCACTGCGAATCCTGGTGACACCGGGGGGCCTGGGAAGGCCTATCTCTTGCGCAAAGTCATCGTCGCAGATTGCCTGCGCATATCTCTGAAAATTATCTTTTTTATCCTCCCGAACTTTGTGCAGCCCGCTTTCTGACGCAGCTTCGCTGTGTTGGTATAATGAATCACGCAGCGCGCGGACAAAACTTTCCTCCGCTGAGGGAGTGCGTGTATGACTGATAGCTTCAAATCTTTCATTAATTGCTTTGCTATACTTTTCTCCCACGACATAACTACGGAGGCAAAAGCCATCAGCATCTATTTTTTGATAACGGCAAACCAAATCACCATTTTGATCGTTTACAACGATGCCTGCATCCGGGCCTTCGGCGCTACGTGTAACATCCAGCTTTGCCACCCCCATAGCTTTTAAAATTTCAAAAGGATTATTTGTTTTCATGCTTGGCTCCTCAAACAAAAAGGCTACTTGAATTGGCCATTCTTTAAAATTACGGCAACTTCAGACTAGATTGCAATGTATTTAATACTTTCACGCACAATCGCGCATGGCCAAAAACCGTCCGTTCACCACTTGCCAAATCGCGTCCGCAACGGCCTCAGGCGGCGCGGAGGCGTCGATGACGACACAGCGGTCGGGTTCGCGGCGGGCGATGTCTAGGTAGCCGTCGCGGACGGCTTGGTGGAATTCGGCGTCCATGTTGTCTAGGCGGTTACCTTCGCCGCGGGATTTGACGCGCTGGGATCCGGTTTCAACGGGCGCGTCCAAAATGATCGTCAGGTCCGGCGCGAAGTGGTGTAATGTGACGGCCTGGATTTGTTCCACCGCGGCGCGGCCGACGCCTTGGGCGTAACCTTGATAAGCCATGGTAGAGTCGGTGAAGCGGTCCGATATCACCCACTGGCCGTTTTCCAATGCGGGCCAGACGGTGCGGCGGCAATGCTCCCGCCGCGCGGCGAACATCAACAGCAATTCCGTTACGGGATCCCAGCGGTCTTTGCCGCCGGACAGGATCAATTCCCGAATCGCCTCCGCATCCGGCGCGCCGCCGGGCTCGCGCGTGCGGATATGGGTGATTTTTGCTTCGGTCAGTTTTTCCGACAGCAATTTGAGCTGGGTCGATTTCCCCGTCCCCTCCCCGCCTTCAAGGGTGATGAAACGTGCGGACGTGCGGTCGTTGGCGATGATGGGCATTGGGGGACTCCTGCCTTTGAACTATATAGGATTCAGCATCATAGAGAAACCACACAATGAAATATTAACTGAGTGGTTCGAATCGTGGTGCTTTGCCTAGGCGCGGACCGTCAGCATTTATCTTATCAATTTCAGCTTGCAATTTGGTGAAGGGAGGGATTTCGCTCTTCTCTTCGCCTCGCAAACCGTAGCCACCCTGGTAATCCGGATCAATAAAAGCAACATCCGCAGAAAACATATCTCGAGGCTCACGAGCTCGCGTGACATTGAAAATCAAATACAATCCAAGCTTGCCTCCTTCTTGTGGATGAACAAGGCGATCGCCGTCTTTCGGAATTCTTTCTTTCCAGCCGTTTATAGATCTTACAGGGCCGGCTTCGGTTGCAATGTGTCGCCCAAGTTTAATGGAGTTTCCCCATCCCTCTGAGCCACGGTTATCGTAGACATAAAAATCCTTGTGCTCTTCATAAAGTTTACCGAGCGCTGTTCCGATTTCTTCTGCCGAAGCGTTCAGATCGATTTTAGACGATGCCATAAATATTCCTTTAGTATGAGATTTATTTAGCTAGTTTACTCTATACACAAACCTCATATCAAGAAAAAGAATACTTTCAAAGAATATCTAATCCCCATGGCCTTTCAGCAAATATTGGATTGTATAACTCAATCGCGCGAAAGGATTTAGTTCGGGCACGTCGGCGGCGGCGACCAGCGGCACCGTTTTCGTCGCCAGACCCGGCGCCGATATTTCCAGCGTGCCGAGTTCTTGGCCCGCTTTTACCGGCGCGGCAACAGGTGCGTTGAATTTCGCCTTCACCACCAGTTTTGGCGCGGCGGCGCGGGGCATTAGGTAGGCTACGTCGTCCTTGACGGTTAATGTGACCTTGGGCGCCTGTCCCTGCCAAACATCGGCATCGGCGACTTTTTCGCCCGCTTTGAATAATGTCGGGCCAGTGAAGGCGTCAAAGGCCCAACGCATGACGCGTTCGGATTCGTGGGCGCGTTCGGCCATGCTGCTCATGCCCGACAGGACGATAATCACGCGGCGGCCGTTTTGAATGGCGGAGCCGATCAGGCCGAAACCAGCCTCTTCCGTATGGCCGGTTTTAACGCCGTCCGCGCCAAGGCCAGGAACGTATAACAATGGATTACGGTTGCCTTGTTTGATGCCGTGATAAGTGAAATCCATTTGCTTATCCAGCGCGGCGACATCGGGGAAATCACGCATATAGGCGACGGCCAGCGTCGCCAGATCGCGCGGCGTGGAATAGTGTTCTGGGTCCGGCAGGCCGGTGGCGTTCGCGAAATGCGAATTGGTCATGCCGAGTTTTTGTGAGGCTTCGTTCATGCGCTGGACGAACGCGGCTTCGCTGCCCGCGATGCCTTCGGCCAGAACGACGCAGGCATCATTGCCGGATTGCACGATCATGCCCTGCACCAGATCCCACACAGGAATCCGCGCGCCGAGTTCCACGAACATCAGGGAGTTATCCGACTTGGGCCGCCAGGCGTTTTTGGAAACCTCCAGCAAAGTGTCTTTGTGGATTTCCCCTTTTTTCAAGGCGTCGGCAACGGCATAGGCCGTCATAACCTTGGACATTGAGGCCGTCGGCATACGTTTGTCCGCGTCTTTTTCGTACAGAACCGTGCCGGTGTTGGCATCAATCACAATGGCCTGACGGGCGGAGGTTTCAAACGGAATCCCGGCGGTTTTGACCACGGCTGGGGTTGAATTCGCGGGCATGGCCGCAGCGGCCTGATGCGCGGCGGGTTTTTTGTGCAAAACTTTGGCTTGGGCGGCCGGAATCCCAGCCAGAATCATTAACAAAACAACAGCAATCAAACGGCGCACGGGCAAAAACTCCTGATTTTAGTGATTCACTTTAGGGCAATTGGGCGCTTCCGCACAAGCAAGCATAGAATAAAAACTTGGGGTTAGGAGGATTCCATGGTAGCTTTCTTATGTGGCTTTCCTTGAGCATCAAACCAGACTCGCTGCCTTAGAGCATTATGCGAGTATCCAAATAAGCCTAGGCTTTGAGGCAGTTTGCGCTAATGTGGGTACGCTTGATGAAATGGATATGGGCTTCGTTGATTATTATATAGATGAAACCTATTGTTTTGCGCTTATGATGGATGAACTTATAGGAAAATATTTAACAAGAAAAACATCCGCCAATCGCGCCCCCAATTCAAAAAATACTCCTTTGGCAGGCGCTGCACCCGTAAAAAACAGCCCGAAACCTCATCAGCCCTAATTTAATTGCTAACAACCTTCGCGCCGACCAGACCCATTTTATTCATGGCCTGAATGTCTTTTTGCGCGGCGGCGTTATTCGCGGCCGGAACACGCACACGGTACAACTTCACGCCGCTGCGGTTAATGGTGTCGATCTGCGCCCGCCCCAGATGCGCGAGTTTTTTCTGCACCGCGGCCGCGTGTTGATGATTGCTATAGGCGCCGACTTGAATGTAGACCGCACGTTCAATTTTACTCTTCGCCGCGGGAACGAATGACGTCGTTTTGCTATTGCCTGCATTATAGCTTATGGGTGCGCGCAAAGTATTTGGATTGCGGCCGGCCGGGACGGATGCAATTTCCGTCGTTGTAATCACCGTCGATGGAGCGCTTTCCACACCGGGAATTTGTGAATCCGGCGCTTGATAGGCGGCGGTTTGATAACCCGCCGGATTATCCGAAACATCCGTGATCGGCGGCACGACGTTGGACGCAGCCACCGTTTGATTTGCGCCGGTGCGAGCCAAAACATCCGCCAGCGGGATTACGTCTCCTTGCCGCGCGGCTTCGGCCACGATGCGGCTTTCAACGGGCATGAATTCGACGCGCACATGGGTTGTGCCCGCGCCGTGGAAATCCAGCGCCTGGGCGGCCGATTTGGAAACATCGATGATGCGGTTGCGTTTGAACGGGCCGCGGTCATTCACGCGCACGAAAACGGTTTTGCCGTTTTCAAGGTTAGTCACGCGCACGACCGACGGTAACGGCAAGGTGCGGTGCGCGGCGGTCATATCGCCCGTGTCAAACTGTTCGCCGTTCGCCGTCATGCGGCCGTGGAAGCCGGGACCGTACCAGGACGCCTGGCCTTCCTCCACATAACTCGCGACTTCGGCGGGGTAATAGAGTTTGCCGTCCACAACATACGGATTACCGACTTTGTATTGCGGTTTGTATTGCCCTTTGAACAACGAGCTCGCCAGTTCCCCCGACGTGCAGCCGGACAAGCTGTAGAGGCTGAAGAGGATCAGCAAAAGCGCCTGAAATGATTTCATAATGTTCCTTATGGATTAATCTGCCCTGCCAGTGTCGCCACCGCCAGCGCGAAATAGGAGCTGTGATTCCAACGCATCAGCACCCGGTAATTGTCGTAGGCCAGAAAAGCCTGATTCCCCATTCCATCCGGCTGCACCACGGTTGCGGTTGCGGCCATCAGGCTGGCGTCAACCCCGGAAGGCTGAACGACGCCCCTATTCTGCCAATCCCGGACTGGTAATTCAAGTTTTTTCTGCGTCCAATCAGGATTAAAATCCTTCGATAGGGCGGCCTGGGTCACGATGGGCAAATCAGGTTTCCAGCCATTTTGATGCAGGTAATTGGCAATCGACGCCAAAGCGTCCGCGTTTGCGCCCCAAATATCCGCGTATCCCTTGCCAGACATATCGACGGCGTATTTCAGATAGCTAGACGGCATAAACTGGCACTGCCCCATCGCGCCCGCCCAAGAGCCGGTCAGATCTTCCGGCTTCACGCCGCGCCCAATCATGCGCAGCGCATTGGTCAGTTCGGTTTCAAATAATTCCTGCCGCCGCCCGTCATAGGCCAGCGTGGCAAGCGCGGAGAGGATATTATAATTCCCCTGCACGCGCCCGAAATCGCTTTCCTTGGCCCAGAGCGCGACAATCACCTGGCCCGGCACTCCGTATTGCTGTTCAAGTTGATGCAGCAGCGGCGCGTTGGCGCGATATGCTTCGCGCGCTTTGGCGATGCGCGCGGGGGTTACTGTCGCCGCCAGATATTGCGCGTAGGTCTGCGTCACCTCAGGCTGTTTTTGGTCCAGCGTGATGACTTTTTGATTATAAGTTAAAAATGGTTTCGCGCGGGCGATCGTATCCGCCGAAATCCCCTGCCCCGCCGCACGCGCCAGATATTCCGCGCGCCAGTTGGCGAATTCGCGCTGCATGCGAGAGTCCAGGCCATGTGCGCTGCTGCATCCAGTTATGAATAATACAGCCAAACCGAATGCAATTTGAAAAAACCTGTGCATGGCCGGGTTTTACATGGAAATAACGCCCTGGGAAAGCGCTTTCATAGTTTTACTTGACTCCACCCGCAGAAAAGTTTGATTATTCAGATATTAATCAGGAGTATAGTCATGCATAAAATTCAAAATCGCATGAACCAAGAGCTATTGGATTGGTGTTTGCTGCAAGCATCTGAATTTGCCATTATCATAGGCGCCAAACGCTATCTTAAGAAAGCTGCACGCTTGATTGCCGATGGCGCGAATGCCGAAGTTTTGGAAGATTATGAAAAGAAAAATCTGATGCACCTGGCCGCACGATATGGCACGCCGGATATGGTTCCCCTATTTGTCAAAGCCGGTTGTGATGTGAATGGAAGAAATATAAATGACTGGACGCCTATATCCACTGCCATCATGGCGCATAGACCAGATATGGCGCGTGCATTTGTCGCGGCAGGAACGGATTTGGAAAAACAGGTTGTGATGCTATGGACGGCCCTGCACGTTGCCGTTTATCACGGCACACCGGAAATTGTAAAAATTGTCGCCGAAGCCGGTGGAAACGAGCAGGCACGGGATTACAGAGGCGATACACCATTAAAGCTAGCAGAAAGACACAAGAAATCCGCTAGTGCAGCTTATCTGAGAAACTCCGGCCCAGCCTTGGCAGTGTAACCCTTACCTTTGTGCTCTCTATGCTCTACTTCATCCGCCATGGCCAGACTGATGCAAACGTGCAGCGCCTTTATGCGGGCAGCGAATGGGATGTACCGCTGAATGACACAGGCCGCGCGCAGGCGCGGAAATTTGCGTTGGCCAATCGGGATTTGCTGCGCCAGATCGACAAGTTTTATGTCAGTCCGATGATCCGCACACGGGAAACTGCGACCATCATCGCCGAAACGGCGATGCTCGACGTGCCGTTTGAAATGGCGGAACATTTGCGCGAATGGGATGTCGGCGAGTGGTCGAGAAAGCCATATGATGAAGTTGGAAAGATTCTGGAAACCCTGGCCACGCCGCCGGGCGGAGAGAGCTTTGCTGTCTTTTCCGCCCGTGCCCTGGGCGCGCTGCGCCATGCGGCGACACAGGAAAACGAACGCGCGCTGGTTGTCGCCCATGGCGGCATCTGGCGTTGTTATGCGCATTATGCCAACCATTCGCTGCACGATATCGACAATTGCGCTCATATGGAATTGTGCCGCGTGACGCTGCAAAATAGCTGATAATTATTCGCTGTCCGCCGCCAGCATCCGGCGGAGTTCGACCAGTTCGCTGACCAGTTTCTGCAAATCGTCGCGGCGGATGCGGATGTGGTCGGGATCGTTCTGGTTTTCAACCGGCGCGGTGGAACTTTCATTCGCCGCGGCAAGCAAGTTCATTTCCTTAAACAGCATCCTACCCGATGCAGCCAAGGCTTCATCAACTGTCGTTAACGCCTCTAGCCGCTGGAGGTTAGTTGTAAATGCGGAGGGTTCCTTTACGGGTGGCGTGAAAGGATGGATAACGCCGGTGGGGATTTGCCCGCCTGCTTCCGCCGCCAATAAATTCTGCACGCCGCGAATAGTGTAGCCGTCGCGGTACAGCAGCATTTGAATACGTTCAAGCAGCGCCACATCATCCGGGCGGTAATAACGCCGCCCGCCTGCGCGCTTCAGCGGTTGAATTTGCGGGAATTTGGATTCCCAGAAGCGCAGAACATGCTGTTCAATCTGTAATTGATCCGCCAATTCGCCGATGGTTAAAAACGCCCCCGCCGCTTTTTGCGGACGCGGCTTGCGCGGGCGCTGGGGGTGAGCGCCGATGTCGAATAAATTTTCAGCGGCCTGTGTCATTTGTCTTTTTCCAGGTCGGCGGCAGAAATTTTTTCACCATTGGTCGTTTTTTTCAAAATCTGGCTGGGGCGGAAGACAATCACACGACGCGACGCGATGGTGGCCGGTTCCTTAGTCTTGGGATTACGCCCTTGGCGTGCGGCTTTTTCCCGCACAATCCAGGTGCCAAATGATGAAATTTTCACTGTCTCTCCAGCCTGTAAAGCCTTGGTCATGATATCCAATATGGTTTCAACCAGCTGGCCGGATTCATTGCGTGACAGCCCCACCATGCGATTTACCGCATCAGCCAGATCAGCGCGGGTTAGGGCATGTTCGGACAGTGCACGCTCCTTTAGGTTACAAATCAAAAACTACGGATGAATCATTGATTCGTCAAGGATTAGTGGTGGATTATTCACTATACCCATGGATATAGTAGGCTTATTACATCCGTACCAGCACCGAACCCCAGGTAAAGCCACCGCCCATGGCCTCAAGCAGGCACAGATGGCCGGATTTGATGCGGCCAGTTTCAACGCCTTCGTATAATGCTAAGGGGATGGAGGCGGCCGAGGTATTGCCGTGTTTTTCAATGGTCAGGATGACCTTTTCCATGGGCATGCCAAGTTTTTTGGCGGTATGTTCGATGATGCGGGCATTGGCCTGGTGCGGAACCAGCCAATCTAATGCATCAGATTTAATGTTTTGGTTTTGAAGTGTTTCTTCAACAACTTCGGCTAATTTGTTTACAGCGTGGCGGTAGACTTCCTTGCCGTCCATCGTCAGGAAACCAGCCTTTTGATTAGTGGAAACGCCGCCGTCGGTTTTCAGGCGGTCGATATGCGTGCCGTCTGCGTGCAGATGGGCCGATATAATGCCCCGCTTGCCTGCGGCCTCTTCGGGCCAAGCCTCCAGCACCACCGCCCCCGCCCCGTCGCCGAACAGGACGCAGGTGGAACGGTCTTCCCAATTTAAAAGGCGCGTCAGGGTTTCCGCGCCTATAACCAGCGCGCGGTGGGCCAAACCGGCTTTTAAATAGGCGTCAGCCGTCGCCAAGGCATAAACGAAGCCGGAACAAACCGCCTGAATGTCAAAAGCCGGGATACCGGGCAGGCAGCCGAGCGCGGCCTGAACCCGTACCGCCGTCGCAGGAAAAGTCAGGTCGGGCGTGGTGGTGGCGAGGATGATCAGGTCGATTTCATCTGCGCTGATGCCCGCCCGAAGCAGTGCGATTTGCGCCGCCGCGATCGCCAGGTCCGAAGTCAGCACCTCCGGCGGCGCGATATGCCGTGCGCCGATGCCGGTGCGCTCGCGGATCCATTCATCGGACGTATCAATCCCGCGCGTGACGAGGTCGTGGTTGGTAACAGGTTTGCCGGGGACGGAACCGCCGACACTGCGGATGATGGAGCGGATGGTCATTTATATTGCAGCCATGCTGGGAGAAAGCCAAAAAATCACAGCGACTTGCTAGCACTATTTGCAAGAGAACATAAGAGCAGAAATTAAAATTCTATAGCCAATTTAATTCATTACCTACAATCCTACAGAGGGGGGCTTATATTCGACCATCTGCTTGGCGAGATCTGAGATAATAGCGTCCCAAGGGGGCAGAAATTTTACCACAAGGTAGTCAGATGAACTCCAGTCACTAGTGGTTGCTTTTGTTTCTGCTATTCTATTATTTGCAAGGAAAGTACTTTCCTTGCCTGATAGACCAAGCCCTTGGCTTGGTTGCGCAGCAAATTGCACGCAACGAAGCAAAAGGTTGTTTGGTTGTTTTACAAACTCCTTGTACACAAAAGTCATTTGATCTTTTAAGCTAGATGATAAAAATCGATACCTGATTTAGTCATGATTAACTCTCCTTTGATGACAGCGATAAGTAATGTATTAACGTCGCAATTAAATCATAAAAAGACATCAAAATACAAGAAATATTTACGCCGCAACTACTGGTTCCGCCGCCGTTTTAATCTCCGGCGGCAGGGCGGACAGTTTTTCATGCATCAGCTGCACGCGCTGGGACATTTTGTCGTTGAATTTGTATTTCACCAGGTCGTAGGCAACGCCGATGGCGTTGGCGAAACCGATGGCGTCCGTACCGCCGTGGGATTTGACGCAGACGCCACGCAGGCCGATCAGCATCGCGCCGTTATAGGTGCGCGGGTCGAGGCGTTTGCGCAATTTTTTGAAAGCGTGATTGGCGAAAATATAACCCACGCGCGCCAGCCAGGATGATTTGAATGTGCGTTTCAGAAATTCGGTATACATCTTCGCCGTACCTTCGGCGGTTTTCAGCGCGACGTTGCCGGTGAAGCCGTCCGTTACCACCACATCGACGCTGCCGTTGGTGATGTCGTCGCCTTCAACATAGCCGATGAAATTTCCGGGCAGTTCAAGCGCGCGGAGTTCCTGGGCGGCGATGCGGATTTCTTCGTGGCCTTTGGTTTCTTCGCTGCCGACGTTCAGCAAACCGATACGCGGGTTTTCAATGCCGAGCACCGTGTTGGCAAACAACGCGCCCATGACGGCAAAGTCCACCAGATTTTCCGGCGCGCATTCCGTATTCGCGCCCAGGTCGAGCATGACCGTTTCACCTTTCAGCGTCGGGAAAAATGTGACGATCGCCGGGCGGTCGATGCCGGGCAAAGTTTTCAAAACGAATTTCGCCATGGCCATAAGCGCGCCGGTATTGCCGGCGGAAACGATGGCTTCGGCCGCGCCTTCATGGACTTGGTTAATCGCCAGGCGCATCGAGGTCTGGCGGCCGCTGCGCAGCACGACACCGGGTTTGTCGTCCGGCAAAACGCGCTCAGTCGTATGAACGATTTTTGCGCGGCCTTTCAGGGATTTGTGTTTGTCCACCAAGGGCTGGATTTTCGTTTCATCGCCGACGAAAATAAATTCCGCCTGCGGATAACGCACCTGGGCGATCGCCGCGCCGTTCACGACAATGCGCGGCGCGTCATCCCCCCCCATCGCGTCTAGGGCGATACGGATGGAGCCGCTGGAATTTGTTGACATGAAACCTAATTACCGAATGGTTCTGCGCTTGGCAATTTGTTTCGGCAGCTTTGGTGATCCATCGCACGATTATAGGCGCGGTTTTTAAGAATACTTGCGGCCCCCGCCACAAGAAGCGACAACATCACAACCCCCATAGTTGTATAAAAAGGTGCGGTGCCTTCGGTTCCAATTGGAGGGATTACATATCCTGATTTTTTCTGCGCTTCCACCCATGGCCAAAATGTAAGCGTGACGCTCGCAGCGGCAGATAACCCGGTCACACCCAAAGCAGCCGTTTCGACCTTATTATATTTATCCCTAATTTTCAGGTTGGCTTCAAAGAGGTCGGGGTTTGACACGCCAGATGATGACATAGACTGTCCCCTTTCCTTAACTCAGCCGAAGTTTAGCGGACTGAACTACCTTTAACAACTTCGCGGCCATCGTAATGACTGCAGTGCGGGCAAACATGATGCGGACGTTTCAATTCGCCGCAGTTTTTGCATTCGGCTACGCCGACGACTTTCAGCGCATGGTGACTGCGGCGCTGATTGCGCTTCATGGGGGAGGTTTTTCGCTTTGGAACTGCCATTGGACTTGCTCAGGTTTGATTTGAGCCGGGTTTATAACTATTTCAGCCCGGTAATGCAAGGAAAAAAACACGGTTTCCGGCTTATGGGCCCCATTACGGCCCTGTATCGAACTTATCCTTTTTAAGCTTTTTTGCCAAAGGCAGGCCCGCCTGCTTACGCGCGCGCGGCGGCAGAATATGGTGCTCCCGCAACATTTTATAAATTGTATCGGGCGCAATTTTGGTGCCGGAACGCTTTAAATCCAGGCAAATTTCCTGAATACTTTGCCCCTGGTTAATGCGCCGCTGAATATCTTTGATATTATAGGGGCTGCTGCCTAGCATTAGACCTTGTTTTGCAATCTTCTTAAATACTGGAAAAACAGGCTTTCCCGGGGTTCCGGTTCAGCGGGCTCGGAGCTCGATTCGGGCGGATTTGCTGCGGTTTCGTCATCAAATGGAGAGTCCGTCGGCATTTCCGGCGGCGAAAAATATAAAATTTCAGCCGTGGGTAATTGCGGTTCGAGGCTTTTGATATCTTCAGGCAAAGCGGCGAATTCGACGACCGTCAGGCTTTGCAGCGGTATTTCAGCCTGAATTTCATTGCCATTTATATGACCGTTCAATTCACGCGCCGCAGCGGTCAGATCATCGGCCAATTCCGTCAGGGTTTCCACCCCTGCCCGGCGCGCCCATGGATCAATCGCCAGGCCAAAATACTGCGCGGCGATTTCGCCCAGGTCGATAAAATCATCCGTCAGAACTTCGGGTTGATCCAAATCAAACTCAGACACCTTTTCCCAGGCGGATAGCGTATATTCGGTTTGAAACTCTTCCTCCATCGTCATGGCCATGGGGGCCTGAGTGGCGGAACACAATTGGCCATAGGCGGCGGAAATGCGGCCTTCCACGCGTATCATCTGCCCACTGCGCGCGCGGCGGTAAATAATTTCAGCGGATAAGCTATGCACATAGGGCAGATCAAAGCGCGCGGCCAAAGACGCGCATTCGCGCGCGTTCGCATCAAGCACAACGGTTGAAGCGGTATTGGTGATTTCATCCAGGCGCGCAACATGCGACAGTTCAGCCGCCGCCGGCACCGCATCCGGATATTCTATCGCAGACGTTTGCATTGCCCCCCTGCTAATGCGCGAAAATCGGAGATTGCCCCGATTCGCCCCATAGCTCCAAGAAAAGAATTACAATGTATACGTGTGCAGTTCAATCTCTTGATTTATGACGATGCCATGGATAACTTCAGCGGATGATGAAACTCCCCAGATATTTTTGCATGCTGTTGATTGCGCTGACCGCCTGCACGCCCATTCAGGCGCAGCGCGGGCAAGTGGTGACGGACGATCAATTATCGCATTTGGTTGTCGGCACGACGGCGAAGCCGGAAATCACGGCAGCCATCGGCACGCCGACGATGGTGGATTCGTTTGATGATAAAATCTGGTATTATGTGGGTGAAGATACCAAACAAATCGGCATCCATCCGCCGATTGTCGTCGACCGCCGCGTGGTGGCCTTGAATTTTGATGATAATGGCACCCTGACGGATAAAAAGGTGCTCAGTAAAGATGACGGCCAGAAAATCGCCATGGCGCCGGGCGTAACGCGAGTCATTGGCAATGAGCCCACGGTGGTGCAACAGTTGATCGGGAACGTGGGCCGTTTTTCAGGCGACGACACGGGTTCCGGCAAGAAATAAGACTCGCATCGCGGGCGGAAATTTTATATGAATGGCGGTGCGCGGGTGTAGCTTAATGGTAAAGCTCCAGCCTTCCAAGCTGATCATGAGGGTTCGATTCCCTTCACCCGCTCCAGTCTATGCAAGCGCAGCGCCCCGTAGACTGTCCGGCATAGTTCGCGAAGCGGACGAAGACGGGCTGGTGACGCGCTTGCTTCGCCTGGCACGGCCAGAGGATTTTATATGTGCGGCATTGCCGGTTATCTTTCCTTGCACAAAGACCGCCGCGAAGGCGAATTAAAAACTATCATCATGAATATGTCTGCCTGCCTGGCGCATCGGGGGCCGGATAGCGACGGTTTTTGGACGATGCCGGAATTGGGGCTGGCCTTCGCGCATCGGCGTTTGGCGATTATTGATGTTTCGCCCGCGGGCGCGCAGCCGATGCATAGCGCGGATGGTCAAGCGGTTTTAACTCTAAATGGTGAAATTTATAATTTCATGGCCTTGCGCGCTGAATTGGAACGCGCGGGCGCGGCGCCTGCATGGCGCGGCCATTCGGATACGGAGGTTGTGTTGGCGGCGCTGCGGCATTGGGGCGTGGCGGCGACCTTGCCGAAATTGAACGGCATGTTCGCTTTTGCCTATGCGGATATGGCGCGGCGGAAATTGTATCTGGCGCGCGACCGATTTGGTGAAAAACCGCTTTATATTTACCGCGACGGCAATAGCCTGGCTTTCGCGTCCGAATTAAAACCGTTTCGCACCTTGCCAGGTTTTGACGCCGCCATTAACCGCGCGGCGGTGGCGGAATATATGGCCTATTCCTATGTGCCGGAACCGCGAAGCATTTATGAGCGCGTTGAAAAACTTCCCGTTGCATCCTGTATGGAAATCGACCTGGCGGGCGGCGCTGCGCCGGTGGTGACGCAATATTGGTCAGCGCTGACAGCGGCACGAAATGCGCGCGCGAATTTGATCACCGATGAACAATCCGCCGCCGCGCGATTGGATGAATTACTGCGTCAGTCCATCCAGCTGCGCATGATGTCTGATGTGCCGCTGGGCGCGTTTTTGTCTGGCGGCATCGATTCATCCACCGTCGTCGCGTTGATGCAGGCGCAGAGCATGCGGCCGGTGAAAACCTACGCCATCGGTTTTGCCGAAGCGAATTTTAATGAAGCGCCGCACGCACGCGCCGTCGCGCAGCATCTGGGCACGGAACATACCGAATATGTCGTTACGTCCGCCGAGGCCATGGCAGTCATTCCGCAATTACCGCAGATTTACGATGAACCCTTTGCCGACAGCAGCCAAATTCCGACTTATCTGGTTTCAAAATTGGCGCGGCGTGATGTGACGGTTTCGTTGTCCGGCGACGCGGGAGATGAATTATTCGGCGGTTATAACCGCTATTTCATCGGCCCGAAATTGTGGCGCTGGCTATCGCGCCTCCCTGCCCCGTTGCGTGCTGCGGCTGCACGGATGATGACGGCGGTGCCGCCGCATCGTTATGATCAATTGAAAAATATTCTGCCGCCGTTCAAACACATGAAAGCGGTTGGCGATAAAGTTCACAAGCTCGCCGGGCTGCTGGATGCGGCGGATGAGCATATTTTATATCACCGCATGCATACCTTTTGGCCGCTGCACAGCATCGTCAATCATTCCGGCGGCGATCACAAAGCGATTGATGATGTGGGCGGCATGACTGATGATATGATGCTGCATGACACGATCAATTATTTGCCCAATGATATTCTGGTGAAACTCGACCGCGCCAGTATGGCGGTGAGTTTGGAATCGCGCGTGCCTTTGCTGGATCCTGAACTGTTCAGCTTTGCCTGGTCGCTGGCACCTGATCTGAAAATCCGTAACGGCCAAGGCAAATATCTGCTCCGCCAAGTTTTACACAAATATGTGCCGGAAGATTTAATCGACCGTCCCAAAATGGGTTTTGGCGTGCCGATTGGTGACTGGCTGCGCGGGCCATTGCGTGATTGGGCCGAGGATTTACTAAATCCGTCCGCGCTGTCGCAAGACAATTTATTGTCCCCCACACCGATCACGCAAAAATGGCAGGAACATTTATCGGGCCGCCGGAATTGGCAAACGTATCTGTGGCCTGTGTTAATGCTCCAAGCCTGGCGTCAGGCGCAGGACGTCACACCACCTGCTTGAAATAAGTTTCACGCTCCATCTCGCGCACTTCCAGACTGTAATTAATTTTATCGCCGTGGGTGATCGGCTCAAAAGCCGCAACTAAAATTTTCAACAACACTTCTCCCATTTGCTGGCGCAACGCTATATCGCGCCCGGTTAAAACATCCAAACGCAAATGGACAAAATTATTCGCGCCCGCGCCGTCGCTGACGCGGTAGACATTATGCGTGATAATCCGGCTTTTGATGGCGGTCATATCCACGCTGGGTTGCGCGGCCAGGATTTCATGCAGGTCTTTTAAAACTTCCTCTGCCGCGCGGGTCAGCTTGACGTTGCTGCTATGTTCGATGGTGATGTGCGGCATGGCTGACTCCTACGGTTTTTGCTTTATTTCACAGTTAAATAAGCTTATAAAAGCTCAAGTAAACCCCCGGCAGGTATAATGTCTAAATTTTCACGCATTCAATTCGTCTTGTTTGGAATCTTTTTGCTCTTGGCGCTTCCGGCGCGCGCGCAGAATTACAGTGATGGCGGCTGGACAGGCTGGCAGCAGCCGGAGAGCGCACCAGCCGGTGATTACATCACGAACGTCCCATCCGCGCGCTATCTGAACAATGAATTTGGCATGCGCTATTGGTTCACGACAGGCAGCCTCAGCTACAACGTCAGCAAGCCGAAAATTTCTAGCCTCGATTATAAAGAAGACAATAGCCAATCTGAAGAAGTCTATTTCCGCATGGCCAGCCGTAACGAGCGTTATTTGATCAAAGGTTATTTGGGCATCGGCAATACGGCGAACGGCAACCTGGACGATTCCGATTATGAAAATGGCAGAAAAATTTCCGATACGAATTCCGATCTAGGCGATGGCCGCTTGCAGCATGTTTATCTGGATTTGGGATATAAATTAAATTCGCTCAGCACGTCGGAATCGACGACCAGCGCGATTGTCGGCGCGGGCTATTTTCAAGATGTGATGAACGCGCGCGGCCTGACGTGCAAACAGGCAAGTTCAGGTTCGCTGGCTGGAATTTGCAATAGCGCGGGAGAAAACCTGCTTTCGGATAATATCAAAGTAATACAAAATGACGCGCGTTTCACCGCTTTGCGTGTCGGTTTAGAAAACAACTGGTCACCGTCACAGCGCGTAACGTGGCGGAATGAAATCGCGCTTGTGCCCTTTGCGCAATTCCGTGATAACGACAATCATTATTTGCGCTCTGATCTGGGCACCAATGGGCCGAATTTCCGCGACAATGGGATGGCAGTCGGCACACAATTGGAAACGGTGTTTGAATATCGCTTTGCCCCTGCATGGAGCTTGGATTTCGGCGGGCGTTACTGGATATTTTGGGCGCCGCAAACTTCGACCAAAGTTGGTAATACGCCCTTTGTCCTAGGCAAGGAAAATTCATACGATTGGCTATACCAACGCCTGGGCGGTTATGTCGGCCTAGCGTATCATTTTTAGGATGGTAATGCGGCATCCTCAATCGTGAAATCTACCTGTTCTCGGCCTTGCCAGCGGTTGATGCGGATGCGGCCGATGACGTTTACCGGTTGCGCGGGCGCGTTCAGTAAAAATTTTCCCAACGCATCGTCAGCAACGCGAAACGCCGCCGCGCGCAGCGAACCGCCTGTGGTTGAAGACAGGTAACAGCGCACATGGCCCGTGCCGAAAACTTCGGCGCGTTGAATTAAAATATCTTGGAGCATTAAAATCGGTTCCGGATTGCCCGCGCCGAATGGCCCAACCTGTTCCAGCCATTGCGCAAGTTCTAGATTCACGCCGCGCAAGGAAACCACCGTATCAATTTTAATCGCGGATAATTCCGCAGGCTTTTCGAGTAATTGCTGAGCGATGCGCGATTGTAAAAATTCTTCCAGTGCCGCCGCGTTTTCCGCGCGTCCTGTCATACCCGCCGCCATGGGGTGCCCGCCGCCTGATGTCAGTAACCCCGTCTGCCGCGCCGCCAGAATGGCCGCGCCCAAATCGATACCCGGCACTGAACGCCCGGAGCCTTTTAAAAATCCCGTATCGTCTTTGGTGCAAATTAAAATCGGCTTGTTTAATTTTTCTTTAAGGCGCGATGCGACAATTCCGATCACGCCCTGGTGCCAGCCGTGGCCGACGATCATCACCAGCGGCTTGTCATCTTCCGTGCGCGCGGCGAGCATGCCGGCGGCTTCTTCAAAGGCCTGGCGTTCGAGTTCTTTGCGGTCTTCGTTTAATTGGCAAAGCTGATGCGCGATCGTGCGCGCAGCATTCGCATCATCGGTAACTAACAATTCTGCACCGAGTACGCCGCGCCCAATACGGCCTGAGGC
>JABDAM010000014.1:0-32238 GCA_013289145.1 Alphaproteobacteria bacterium
AAAGACATTGCGCGGCGGCGGCGGCACATCGGCCAAACGCCCCATGCGTTTCACCAGGCGCGGGTAATGACCCAAAAGCTCATGGAATGACATCCAAAAGCTGCCTGTTTCCTCTTGCTGGCGCAAATAAGTCGTGAAATTAAGCGAAGCCCAACGCCGCCCGCCGACAGCCAAAGCCGCCAAACCGCGCATCGCGGAATCCGTGTTTCCGCTGCAAAACAAGCCATGCTGATCTGCGGTATATTCCCGCGCGCGCTTATAGGCGGCGCCCGCAATCGGCACGATGTCGCCCGGAGACGTGAAAAGGGATTTTAAAATATGTTTCCGTTTCAAATGGCCCAATTCATGGCCGATATAAAATTTGATCGCGGCCGGATCGTCCTGCAAAGCATCCACAATGTCGGAGTAAAGCACAATATATTTGCGTTTAACGAATTGCGTCGCGAAAGCGTTCAAAAGGCCGTTGCCGTTGATGATAATCGCCTGTGGGATTTCATCCATTTCCAAGGTTTGGCAGCAATCCATCAACAGGCCGTATAAATCCGGAAATTGATCCGTGGTTAAAATCGCGCCGGTTGAACGCACATAACAAACAAAGGCCGATTGCGCGAAAGCGAATAAAATAAACAGGATAACAGGCACCCAAATAACCAGAAAGCCGCCCATTTTGAACGCCAAAAGCCAGAATATGATGGATAAAATCGTTAAGGCGATAAATAGCGGATCTTCTTTGGGATAAACCAGGGATGTTGGCGCCGAGGATTTCATACGCCAAATCTATCAGGCGAATCCGATTTCCGGCAAGCTGGATAAGAAATCAATCGTTATGGGATTTCAGATAACGCGTCAGGCGTTCCACCATGCGTTCTTCCTGGATGTTCACCTGGCCGTCCACCATGGCGGCGCGGCGCATGGCCTGGACGATGACCTTGGCATCCTGGTGGCCGCGATAGGCGCTGATGAGCTGTATGGTCAAATGTTCAGACTCTTTGCGGTGCGTTTTCAGATCGCGTAAAATATTTTCCAACCCGTTACGCACTTCATATTCCGCGAACATGTTGCCCATGGGCAAAGACATGACTTCTTGAATGACGTGTTTACGTTCCTCGACGCTGACTTGCCCATCCGCCACCATCACCATTGCCGCCGCGGACAGCGCCGCGCGCATCAGATCTTCGGCATTATTATACATCGTCGAGCCGAACATAATGCCCAGCCATTTGCGCCAGAAATTCATCGGCGCGGGCGGCGCCCAATCTTTTTCCGATGCCGCGCCCGGCGGCTGGGCGGTATTGGTGCGCCAGCGGAGTTGGAAATCAAACGCAGCATCCAGCGCATAATGGCTTTCAAAAAATCCGCCGGGGTAGGCTATGCGCATTTGGTCACTGCGGTTTTCAATCAGCATCAGTGCCGCAATGGGGCCGGATTTATTGTCCGTGATCAATTCCATATGCACGGGTTTCTGATCGGGCGCGAGCAGCGTGACACGCGCGTCCAGTGGATCCCATTGCAGCGGCCCTTCGTGGATCATGGCGTATAATAAAATGCGGCGGATCTGGCCCCATTGATCACCGTTGATCATGATCTTTTCGTGGCACAGCGCACCGGAACGCAGTGTTTCTCCGGTCAGCGAAATAAAGGGCGGCGCGGAAAGGCTGCCGTGCTGGGTCGATAATCCTTCCAGCTGGCCTTTCTTGCCATCCTGCAATTCCCAGAAACAGCCGACATCCAACCGTACCGCCGCACGCGTCGCCAAAAGCTGGTGCCAACATAAGTTGATTTCCACTTTGCCGAAATGACTGCCGCGCGCGGAGAGGCGTGCTTGCGCGCCGATTTGGTCCAGATAAATGGTATCGGCCTCTTTTTCCGGTTTCGCCTCCGCCGCTTTGGTTTCATGGGTATCTGCGGTGCCCGGTTTCAAGTCCGATCCCGCAACCTCATCCGCCGGGATTTGTGCTGGCGCCGGTTCGCCTTGCAATAAAGTGTTCAGGCTCGCGCGGTCTTTTTCCGTGTGCCGCATGTGCGGCAGCGGATAAAGCATTTGATCCGTCAGGATTTTGGTCGGAATGCCCAGGCGTTCAAGCAGCGTCGTGATTTCGCGGTGGCGCCATTCGTCGCGCGCGCGGATCTTGGCGCCTTGCTGCGGATGGCGGTAAAAATCGCACAGCGCCAAGGTTTGCATGCCATCGGGCGCGATGGATTCAATCGCGATGGGATCCACGCCTTCGCTGGCGATAGCGGTGAAAATCCGCTCGCCCGGAGAAAAATAGTTGCGCGCATAGGGCGCCACGACAAACATAATCGATTGTATCGGTTCGTGCAGCGCAGCGGTGTGAAGCACCGCGCTGATCGTCTCGCCTTTATTGAGTTTAATCTCTACGCCGTCACCCGGCGCGCGCCAGGTCAGCAGCGGCGCGGGGCCGACTGGCTTGCCATTTTCATCCAGCAAAATCCCCAGCAGACGCAGCGGCGCGCCGCCCGTTACGGAAAGCCGCACGCGCACGTTTTCTTGCGGCACTTGTTGCAAGCGCGTGTTTTCGCCGGGCTGTAAAAGTTCGCCTGCCATGACGCGATTGTAGCAGCCCGCCGCGCATGCGGCAAATTATCTCTGTGCGGATACGCCCAGATTCTTTTACGCGGCGGCAAAAAGCATCCGGCATAAAGGTCGCCCATCCGGATCGGCGCGATGATTTTCAGCAAGTCCGCCGCGGTGAATTCCGGCATGGCGATATATTCGCCTGCGCGCGCCAGCAAACGCAGCTGAACCCATAGCGCCGCCAAATATTCGACCATCGCGTGGCGCAGCCGCGCCGGTGCCGTGTGCAAGGAAATCATCGGTGCCTCCCCAAAGTTGCCAAGGTGAAGGCACCGTGTTTTAAGGCCCATCTGTTACAATTTTATGATGAAGTTATGCGCGCCCGGCTTTGCGGGATCGTTTTTTTATGCCGTGCGGCGGATAATTGCATAGTGCAGCTTTTTCACCCCAGGAGTGTTTCAATGAGCGTTATCAACCTTTCTTCCGGCCCGCAAAAGGACACATTGGCCGCCGCGCCCACGCCGGACCGTTTGAAAAAAGGCGAACGCGTCGCCATCATTACGGGTGATCATGTGGAGGATCTGGAATTTTTCTATCCCTATTACCGCCTGAACGAAGCGGGTTATGACGTGGATGTTTTCACGCTGAATGATGAAAAGTTTAAAGGCAAAACGGGTTACGAATTCAAAGCCGCGCATAAGCTGGCGGTCGCACGGCCCGATGATTACGCCCTGCTCTATCTGCCCGGCGGCAAAGCGCCCGCGGAACTGCGCAAGCATGATGAAGTGATTAATTTCGTCAAACAATTCGCCGCGAGCGGCCGGCCCATCGCCGCCATCTGTCACGGTCCGCAGATTTTAATCACGGCTGGTTTGGTGCGCGGGCGGCAGATGGCCTGCTGGCCCGAAGTACAGGAAGAACTTGAAGAAGCAGGCGGGACGTTCGTGAATGAAGCCCTGGTCATCGACGGCCAATTCATCACGGGCCGCATGCCGGGCGACCTGCCGCGTCACCTCGCAGGCGTGATGGATGCGCTGGAAGGCAAACTCGATCTGCGCGAGGCAAGAGGCGAGCGGAAATCAGCGTAATTTAACGCCTAAATTCGCCGCCGACATTTTTTCCAGCTCCGCGCGGCTATAGGGCATGGGCGTGGATTTTTCCCAGAGCGTTTCAAACTGACGGCGATAGGTCATGGCCAGGGACGGATTTTCAACCACCAAAATCCGCCGCGGCGGGCCGTGGAAAAAGACCGCAAGTTTGTCGCCGTAAATGACGTAGGGCACCTGTCCCCACAAATCTTCGCTGATCCAGTGATAAGTCGTCACGCCCGGCGGGCCAACGATAAATTTATCGCCTTTTTTAATCAGGATGCGTTCCGTCAGGCCCAGTTTTTCCATGCGGCGGAAATTGCTGATGAGTTGTTTGGTGTTTCCCGTCGTGAACATGGTTTCGTCAATGCCGCTGAACAGCCCCTCAGATTTCGCACCCGCGATGGTGATGAAATAATCATCCATGAAACGGTCCATACAATCGGCGCCGTCCCAAAATTCGACGCGCACATTCTCGCCGCGCCGCCGCACGCCGTGGTTGTCGGTGAATTCAACCCCCGCCTTTTCAAAACATTCACGCAGGCGCGTAAGTGTATTCACGCGCGGATCAACCTCGCCGCGTTCCAGCCGGGCGATGGCGGGCACGGATAATTTGGACATCTGCGCCAGTTTTTTCTGCGTCCAGCCCAGCAGCCCGCGCGCGGCGCGCAATTGTTCAATCGTGATCATCTGCGGTAAAGCGCCCCTGATAAAACTTTGCCGCCGTGAAAAGATGTTTTTGAAATCTCTTTGCGGCGCAAGTATTTTTTCGTTGGAAGATACATATCACGTTGTGAGATAGTCAGAAAGTGACTTGCTCACGAAAACATTTTAACAAACAGGAGACGTGAATGCGGGCAAGGGATATTTCAAATTATATCAAACGTCATACGGCATGGGATGATATTGCGGGGTGTATCGTTCTTTCGCTGATCTTCGCAGGTGTCGCCTGGAATAAATATCGCCCGTCACAGGAATTCGATTGCGCGCCTTCCGGCGGCTTAACGGAAAAACAAATTCAGATGCTGCCGGAAGCGGCGACTTATGGCGGCGGACGCGCGATGAAAAATTATGAGTGGACCATTACCGGCGGCGGGCGCGGCGGTTACTGGCAGAAGAGCAAACCGGCCGGACAATTGAAGCTTTAGGAGATCAACATGACACAGGATAATAAGGAACAAGAAAAGGCCATTATGGGGCTTAATGAAAAATATATTGACGCGCGAATGTCGGGCGCCATTGCCATGCTGGTAGCTTATGCCTTTGTCTTCATAAAGGTATGCTGTGATGTCCGCGCAATAAATACAACGAATAAACCAGATCATTACAGCCAATGGCAGATCGAAACCATGCCGCCGGATGCGTGGCATGGCGGCGGCCGGCAATTGCAGCGCTACAGATGGATTGAATCTGGCAATAGATGGGATGATGGCTCTTGGCAGAAACGGGATTACAAATCGGCGCAATTGAAACTTTAGGAGATAAATATGAACGACGAATTAAAAAACACGCGCCATCGCACGGCTGCAATGATAATGCCGCGCATGATGAGCTGGACAATGCAGACAATTGTTTTGATGGGGATGGCTGTTTCATCTGTCGCGTCTCAACCAACTCCAGCAAAGAAAATGGAGCATTTTGCCGCGCTTATAGGAGGAATGCTTCTGACGGTGGCCTGCTACGCAGGTTGGGAGTATTATAAAAACCCTCAATTTCGTCAAAAATGTCAGAGCAAATTGAAGCGAAAAAAAGATAATGTCTGCGGACCTTAACTCAAAGTGCGTTTCAACGCTGCACAGGCATCCGCCAGCGCGGCATCCGTCAGGAGCAAATTCTCAACCGTACGCACGCCGTGGGCGATGGTGGTGTGGTCGCGGCCGCCGAAGGCGCGGCCGATGTCCGGCAGCGATGCGGTGGTGAGTTGTTTGGCGAGATACATCGCGAGCTGGCGCGGGCGCGCGACGGCGCGGGCGCGGCGGGCGGCGAGGATGTCGGACAGACGCAAGCCGAAATGCTGGGCGACTTGTTTCTGAATTTCTTCGATGGAAATGCGGCGGGTTTGCTGGCGCAGTTGGTCGGCCAGAACGCGCTGGGCGAATTCCAAAGTAATCGCCGCGCCGGTCAATTGCGCATGCGCGATCAGGCGGTTAAAGGCGCCTTCAAGTTCGCGGATATTGCTGGTGATATTGGTCGCGAGCCAGGCCAAAACTTCGGTGGGGAATTTTACGGCGGCGCGGTCGGCGCGCGCGTGCAAAACGCCCAGGCGCAATTCATAAGAAGTCGGATGAATATCCGCGACTAATCCCATGCCCATGCGGGACGTGAGGCGCGCGCCGACACCGGCCAGATCGCCCGGGGATTTATCGGCGGAGAGAATGATTTGCTTCCCTTGCTCCACCAGCGCGTTAAAGGTGTGGAAAAATTCTTCCTGGGTGGATTCTTTGCCGGCGATGAATTGTATGTCATCGATCATCAAAACATCCACGGCGCGGAACATTTCCTTAAAGGTAAAGGTTTCCTTGTCACGCAAAGCGCGGATGAATTGATACATGAATTGTTCAGCCGACAAATAAATCACGCGGCGGCTGGGATTGCGCGCGGTGATTTCATTGGCGATCGCATGGAGCAAATGCGTTTTGCCCAGGCCGACGCCGCCATGCAGAAACAGCGGGTTGAATTCAACTTTATCCGACGCGGCAACGCGGCGGGCGGCTTCGAATGCCAGTTGGTTGGATTTGTCGACGACGAAATTATCAAAATTCCGCGCGGCATCAATCGGCGCGCCCAGGTTCAGCATGGGCAGAACCGGCAATTCTTCGGCCGTCGCCACGGGCGCTTCCGCGACAGCCGGCATTTCTACATTCGCATCCACATGAAGATGCAGGAATTTCAGGCTTGGCTGAACGCGGCGCAGCAAGCGCAGCAGGTCATCCGCATAACGGTTTTGCACCCAGTCCTGCATCAACTTGCTGGGCGCGGCCAATATAAGGGTGTCATCCGACAGGCCTGTGGCGGTCAGGTGACGCAGCCAGTTTTGCACGACCGCCTCACCCAGCCAGCGATTGGCCTCGGGCAAAACGGCGGTCCATAATTCCCGCGCGCGCTGGGCGGCTGCTGCGGTGGAGGCAAGAACCTCGGCTTGCGGCAGGGCGGCAAATTCTGAAAATAACTCGAGCTGTGCTCCTGGCAGGTTTTCAAAGTTATTATCCAGAACCGCAAATGCCATTGCCAACCTCTTATCGTTTAAACAACGGGAGAACTCGGGCGCTTGTTCTTCGCACCCCAGATCTCTCGTCATGTGGGAGAGCGGTGATGAAGTGTCATCACCGACCCCGCCACCCAACCAAATCACGAATCATTTTGCAAGGCGCGATTCGGAAATTTTTTTGCATAAAATGCAAATTTACCCGCTTGCGGATTTTTTACGCGGGTGAGTAGCAGGGAAACCTGCGGTTTCAGAAAATAGAGGGTAGAAGTTAGAAATTAGATTAGATGCGATGATTGAAAATAGCACTGTATTTTCTACTCTCTACCCTCTAACTTCTAATTTCTATCATGGCCACCCCGCAACTCAGACTTGATTTACGCGCCCAGCAGCAATTGGTTATGACACCCGCGCTGCAGCAGGCGATTTCGTTACTGCAACTCAACAACTTGGAGCTGTCGGCATTACTGGCACAAGAGGTTGAGCAAAATCCGCTGCTCGATGTGGCCGGCCCTGAAGATAACGCGACCGAAACACGCGCGGAGGTTGAGAAACCTGAGACAGCGCGTGATGTGGCGGATCTTGTCGGCGATGCGCCGCGCAGCCTGAGCAATAATGAAGCGGTGCTGGAACAGGGCGAACGCGACGAAGGCCCCCGTGAAAGCGACAATATAGTTGAAAGTGATTATGAAAGCGGGATTAATGATTGGGCTGAAGTCACGGCTTCGGGTTCATTCGACGCGCATGGCGACAGCGATATTTTTGACAATACTTCGGCGCGCGGCACGCTGCGCGATCATTTGCTGACGCAAATCCAGGTGGATTTTCAGGGCGCGGATTTGGCGGCGGCGACGCTGCTTTGTGATTATCTGGATGAAGCCGGATATCTGCGCGCCGACGTCATCGAAATGGCCGACCAGTTGCGCGTGGAGCCGAATGATCTGCTCCTTATTATAGGCAGGCTGCAAAAACTGGATCCGCCCGGGATTTTCGCGCGCAATCTGGCGGAGTGTCTGGAATTACAGCTGGCGGAACGCGACATGCTTTCCGCGCCGATGGCGAAATTGCTGGCGAATTTGGAATTACTCGGCAGCCATGATTTTGAAAAGCTGCAAAAGAAAGTCGGTGTGGACCGAGAAGGGTTAAATGAACTCATCGCGCAAATCCGGCAATGCGATCCCAAACCCGCCGCGGCGTTCGATCACGCGCCGCCCGCGACGTTGATACCGGATATTTTACTGCGCGCCGTGCGCGACGCGGATACGGGCATGGATGACTGGGAAATTGAATTGAATGCCGAAACGCTGCCGCGCGCGCTGGTGCGGGAAAAATATTTCACGCGCGTCATGGACGGCGCGCGCGACGATAAGACGAAAAAGTTTTTGAAAGAACGTCACGCCGCCGCCCATTGGCTGGTGCGCGCCCTTGCCTCGCGCGCGGAGACGATTTTGAAAGTCTCCAAAGCGATTGTTAAAACGCAAAACGATTTTTTCCATCAGGGCATTCGCGGCCTGAAACCCTTGACGCTGAAAGACATCGCGGCCGAGGTCGGCATGCACGAAAGCACCATTTCGCGCGTGACGACGGGCAAATATATGGCCACACCGCGCGGGACGTTTGAATTGAAATACTTTTTCAACGCCTCGCTCGGCTCCGCCCACGGCGGCGCGGACTATGCGTCAGAAAGCGTGCGCCAGCGCATCAAGCAATTGATCGGCGCGGAAAAACCGGATGACATTTTATCCGACGACAAACTGGTCTTAATGCTGCAATCCGAAGGCATCGAAGTCGCCCGCCGCACCGTCGCCAAATACCGCGAAGCGTTGGGGATTCCAGGAAGTTTCCAGCGTAAACGCATGGCGAAAGTGAAATAGGACTGGGAGTTTGGGAACTGGAAGTGAACGGCCCTTCTCAACTTTCAAACAAACTCCTCGACGCCACCGTGCTCATCGCGGGGCTTGGCTATTTCATCGATATGTTTGATTTCTTTATGTATAACATGCTGCGCGTCAGCAGTTTGAGCAGCATGGGATTGTCTGGTGATGCCCTGACGCAGGCGGGTTTACTGGTTTCGAATTGGCAGCAAGCGGGCATTCTGGTTGGCGCGGTGCTGTGGGGTATTCTGGGCGATAAAATCGGGCGTAAAAAGGGTTTGCTGGCATCCATTCTGGTTTATTCTATCGGCAGTCTTTTCAGCGCTTGTGTGACCAGCCCCGAAATGTATGCCGCCGCGCGTTTTATTACCGCGATTGGCATCGCAGGTGAAATCGGCACCGGGATTGCGCTGATTACTGAACGGCTGGCGCCGCGGCTGCGCGGGTATGGCGTGATGATTTTTTTATCCTGCGGCTATATCGGCGTCATCACGGCGGGATTATGCGCAGAGCTGTTGCCTTGGCGCTGGGATTATATTTTGGGCGGCGTGATAGGTTTGGCCGTGTTACTGACGCGCACCTTTTTAAAGGAATCCAATTTGTTTCTGCATACATTGCACAAGCCCGTCACGCGCGGCGGTTTCATGCCCTTGCTGCGTCAGCCGCGTAAACTTTGGCATTTCTTGTGCGGGATTTTTATGATGATGACCTGCACCTTTGTGCCGCAACTGGTCTTTACCCTCTCGCCCGAAATCGGCAAAGCCATGGGGCTGCAAGAACCCGTTAAGGCCACCACCGTTTTGATGATCGGCTTCACCTGCGGCATTGCGGCCGACCTGACAGCCCAAATTCTGAGCGAGAAATTGCGCAGCCGGAAAAAGGCGACGTTGGTTTTTCTGTTGCTCTCCATCGTCAGTTTTATCGGCTATCTCTTTTGGCCGCATCAAACCCTAACGAGTTTTCTGGTCTTTAATGCCCTGATGGCCTTTACCTTTGGCGTTTGGCTGGTTACGGCCACATGGGTGGCGGAACATTTCGGCACCAATATCCGCGCCACCATCGCGACCGCCACGCCCAGTTTTTCCCGCGCCAGCACGGTTTTAATGAACCTGGCTTATGGCGGCCTAAAGAGTCACGGCGCTGTTTCGGCGATCGGAATCATCGGCGCGGTGATTTTTACCCTGGCGCTGCTCGGTTGGTTTGGCTTGCGCGAAACCTATGGGCGGGATCTGGATTATACGAGTTAGGAGGTAGGAGTTTAGGAGTTATAGGAATTAGCTTTCCTAGTTCCTATAACTCCTAAACTCAAAATTCCTAAATCATTTCAATAACTTAATTGTTTACTTGACTTCCCCTGGCCAGGGGGTGTAATATAAAAATCACAGGTACCTTGCATGCAGATCTTCATCAAAGGCAAGGGCATAGACGTTGGGGACGCGCTGCGCACCCACGTTACAGATGCTCTCACAGACCACCTCCAGCGTTATTTCGACCGCTCCATGGATGCCCATGTGACGCTGTCCAAAGAACACTCGGCGTTTCAAATGGACATTGCGCTCCATGTGCCGGGCGAAATCCTGGCGGCTCAGGCGGAGGCGGCGGACCCCTACGCCGCCTATGACGCGGCGGCGCATAAGCTTTTCACCCAGGTGAAAAAGCATAAATCCCGCGTGCGCGACCATCACAAGGATGATGGCGAGCGCAATAGTATGGCGGAAAAGGCCAAATCGGCGTAAGATCACAGAATAACCGGAGAGTCGAATGATCCAATTCTTAAATTCCCAAGGTATTATGGCTGACACCCGCGTGGGCGATAAAAAAACGCTGCTGGCCTTGATGGCGGCGCGGGCGGCCAAGGTTACTGGCATTCATGAACGGATTATTTTGGATGGTATCATGCAGCGCGAACGCCTGGGCTCGACCGGCGTGGGCAAAGGTATCGCCATTCCGCACGCCCGCCTGACGGGATGCCCGCGTGTGATCGGATTGTTTGCGCAATTGCGCACGCCGATTGAATTCGAGGCGATTGACGGCCAGCCGGTGGATCTGGCCTTTATGTTATTGTCGCCAGAGGGCGCCGGCGCGGATCACCTCCAAGCCCTGGCGGAAATCTCGCGCATTTTGCGTGACGGCGCGATGGCCGACCGCCTGCGCGGCGCTGAATCCGCGGATGCGGTTTTGGCGCTTTTGACCCAGCCGCAATTCGCGGCCGTGGCGGCCTAGTCAAAAAGCCCTTGCATTCTAGATTTTTAATTTGCTAGCTTCGGCTCCTTATAATTATAGGGAGCCGCTTTTATGGATATGAACCAAGGATTCGGGCAAGGAACGCCTTCTAATGACGATACCAATCTTGTCGAGGCCTTTGCCTGGGACGGCTTTTTACAAAATGTTGCGTATCAAGTCGCGGGGCGGGATAATAAAAACTTGTCGGACACGATTATTGGGGATGGCGAACATTTAAAGGATAGCGACCGTTTCAAATATGGCGGTCTGATTGATTATTTAGCCGAAGCATTGCAGTTAGGCTCTCGTTTTATCAGTTTGGAGGCGCAAACACGCCGCAACGCGCTTACAGATACAGCAGTGATGAAAGCCGCGCAGCAGTTCTTTGTCGATCCGAATATTTCGCAAAAGATCGGTTCACGAATTAAAATCAACGCCGACAATGTATGCTCGTTGATTAACACGGCCATCATTCAAACCCGACATACAAGGATGGTATCTGAGAATGCGGTTCTCGACACAGGTCCCGTTTATCATTTTGAAATTGCCAGAAACTTACGCCCCAAACTTTTGCCGGATTTTATGGCGCGACTTGAGAAAAAGGTATTGGACAAGATATCAATAGAATCACCCATAGAAGCCAGCATTTCAATACGAACAGGCCTTTCTGCCGAATCGCCGCCTTTGTTTTGCGCTGTCTTTAATCAGCAAACAGAAACCGTCCGTGAGCTTTTATCACAGGGGCATGATCCGGATACCCATGACGGTGATGGTGAAACGTGCCTTTCTCGTGCAATTAATAATCAAGATCTGGAAATTGCCAAAATGCTGCTTGCAGCGGACGCAAATCCGGATGCTTGTGATTCGAAAGGGCACCCCTGTTTATTCGATGCAGTTAATAATGAATACGTGGAATGTGTTGCACTATTGCTGCAATATAATGCAAATCCGAATACATGCGATAGTGATGGTGAAACATGTCTGTCCCGTGCGATTAACGATGCAATTAATACTGAAAGTCTAGAAATTTCAAGAATGCTGCTTGCAGCCGGCGCAAACCCTGACGATGCTTGTGATAATAATGGGCGACCCTGTTTATTCGATGCGGTCAATGATGAATACGTAGAAGGCGTTGAATTATTGTTGAGTTATGGGGCCGATCCAAATACATGCGATAGTGATGGTGAAACGTGCCTGTCCCGTGCGATTAATGACGAAAATCTAGAAATTTCAAGAATGCTGCTTGCAGCCGGCGCAAACCCTGACGATGCTTGTGATAATAGTGGGCGACCCTGTTTATTCGATGCGGTCAATGATGAATACGTAGAAGGCGTTGAATTGTTGTTGGGTTATGGAGCCGATCCGGATGCTTGCGATACGGATGGAGAATCGTGTTTATCGCGCGCGGTGTTTGACAGCAATGAAGAGATTGTCCGTTTGCTACGGCAACCCGTGCAGCGCTTTTTTCCGACATCTAGAAAAAATGGCGGAGATGGACTGGGCCCGGATATGACACGGCGCCATCATCTGTTGCGCGGCAAGGGTGATGTTTTTGCAGAACAGAATGACATTGAATTGCCATCTGGGACACATCCGCGTTATCGGCAGGCAGTATTCAAAGCCCAATACCTGCCCTAAGCCACCAAATTCACAATCTTATCCGGCACCACAATAACTTTTTTCGGCGCGGCGCCATCCAAAGCGCGCTGGACGTTGGGTTCCGCCAGGGCGGCGGCTTCGGCTTCGGCTTTGTCCGCGCCTTTGGGGAGTTGAATGGTGGCGCGAAGCTTGCCGTTAACCTGAACCGCGATGGTGACGCTATCATCTTCAAGTAATGTCGCATCCGCCACCGGCCAGGAAGTTTCAGCCAGCCAGGTTTTGTGGCCGATCGCTTCCCACAATTCCTCCGCGACATGCGGCATCATGGGGGCGAGGAGTTGCAGGGCGATTTCGATGGCTTCCTTAGCAGATGAGCAGACGAGCGGACGAGCAGACGAGGTTTCGTCTTTCAAAACGTCCTCGATTTGGTTCGTGAGCTCGCGCACCCGCGCGACAGCTTTGTTCAAATGGAAATTTTCCAAATCGTTATTCACGCCGGCAATTGCACGATGCGCCGCCTGACGTAATTTTAACGCAACTTCATCACTTGCACCGTCATCGTCTCGTCCGCTCGTCTGCTCGTCTGCTCGTCTGCTAATGAAACCCGTCACCATCCGGTGCAACCTGTTCACATAACGCCACGCGCCGTCGATGCCTGATGTCGTCCATTCCAGATCGCGTTCGGGCGGGCTGTCGGACAAAATAAACAAACGCGCCGCGTCGGCGCCATAGGCATCAATAATGGATTGCGGATCAACGACGTTCTTTTTCGATTTGGACATTTTTTCGATGCGGCCGACGGTTGCGGGCGCCTGATTTCCTTCCGCTAGGAAAGCATTACCCTTTTCATCCCGCATCACCTGTTCAGGATAAAGCCAGTTGCCGTTTTGATCTTTAAAGGTTTCATGCGTAATCATGCCTTGCGTGAACAGACCCGCAAAAGGCTCAGCGTGATCCAGATAGCCGCATTCGCTCAGCGCGCGCGTGAAAAACCGCGCGTAAAGCAAATGTAAAACCGCGTGTTCCACCCCGCCGATATATTGATCCACCGGCAGCCAGTAATTCGCGATTTGTTTGTCAAAGGCGACGTCTTTCGAAAACGGATCGGCAAAACGCGCAAAGTACCAGGAAGATTCAAAAAAGGTATCAAAGGTATCCGTTTCGCGGATCGCGGGCTCACCCGTTTCAGGACAGGTCGTGTATTTCCATGTCGGATGGCGGTCGAGCGGGTTGCCGGGCTGGTCGAAATCCACGTCTTCGGGCAATTTCACCGGCAATTGATCGGCAGGCACAGGCACCATCGCGCCGTCGCTCACGCGGTAGACAATGGGAATTGGGCAGCCCCAATAACGCTGGCGGCTCACGCCCCAATCGCGCAGGCGGTAGATGGTCACGCCCTTCCCTGCTCCGCGTTTTTCAATTTCTTCGAGCGCACGTTGTTTGGCAGCTTCAACCGACAAGCCGTTTAGAAATTCAGAATTCTGGATCATGCCTGGGCCGGTATAAGCTTCCTTGTTCAAATCCAGATCATTCGGATTATCCGGCATTACCACGGCGCGAATGGGCAATTTATATTTCGTCGCAAATTCAAAATCGCGCTGGTCATGTGCGGGGCAGCCGAATACGGCGCCGGTGCCGTATTCCACCAACACGAAGTTCGCAACGTAAACCGGAATTTTCCAATTCGCGTCGAAAGGATGCGCGACGGTCAGGCCTGTGTCAAAACCCAGTTTTTCCGCGCGTTCAATCGCGGTTTCCGATGTGCCGAGGGCGCGGCAATCAGTGATGAATTTTTGCAACGCGGGATTATTCCGCGCAAGTTCGAGTGACAGCGGATGATCCGCCGCGATGGCGATGAAGGATGCGCCGAATAAAGTGTCCTGCCTGGTCGTAAAGACCGGAATAAACCGCTCGTCTACTCGTCTGCTCGTCTGCTCGTCTGCTATCTTCCAATTGATATGCGCGCCCGTTGATTTCCCGATCCAGTTTTCCTGCATCGTGCGAACTTTTTCCGGCCAGCGCGGCAACGTCGCCAGCGCAGATAATAAATCATCCGCGTAATGCGTGATTTTTAAAACCCATTGATTGAGTTTGCGGCGCTCAACCGGCGCGCCGCTGCGCCAGCCCTTCCCGTCCACGACCTGCTCATTCGCCAGGACGGTATTTTCAACCGGATCCCAATTCACCCAGCTTTCTTTGCGGTATGCCAGCCCCGCTTTCAGAAAATCCAAAAACATTTTTTGCTCATGGCGGTAATAATCCGCATCACACGTTGCGACTTCACGCGCCCAATCGAGCGCCAGGCCCATGGACTGTAATTGCTTTTTCATGTGCGCGATATTCTCGTGCGTCCATTTCGCCGGATGCTGTTTGTTTTCAATCGCGGCATTTTCGGCGGGCAAACCGAAAGCATCCCAGCCCATGGGATGCAGCACGCTATACCCCTGCGCCCTGCGCCAGCGCGCGATGACATCGCCCAGGGTATAGTTCCGCACATGACCCATGTGGATTTTACCTGACGGATAGGGAAACATTTCCAGGACGTAATATTTTTGCTTGCCCGGCACGGGCTCGCGCGGGGTTTCGAAAATTTTGCGCTCGTCCCAGCGGGCTTGCCATTTTTGCTCGGCGGCTTTGATGTTGTAACGGTCGGTCATGCCCGCAGTAAAAAACAAATAAGCGCAGGAAGCAAGCAAATCATGGCCATCTCTGGGGGATTAATGCTCTAAGAAATGCTTAGAAAAATTTGACTTTTGCGGGCGGATGAGGGTAAATTACGATGAAACATTAAGGAGATAATCATGGCTAAAAGAGAAAAGCCGCGAACCCTGGAAAATTATAATGCGATCATCCTTCACTTTTTGAAAGCGCGGGAAACGGTACGTGGCAAAATAAACGGGCAAAGCGCAGAAATAGACAAAGCCATCGTAGCCGGGGCAGTTTTACATTATCATCTTCTTCCTGGCGAAGACTCGCCGCGCTATGAAACGCTAGATGAAATTGCAGAGGATTTGGGCCTCCCCTTTACCCAGGTAAAAGTTATCCGCGATCAGCTTCTCCAGCCTTAAAAGGGATTAAGGCGCCTGTTCCTGCGTCACCTTCAGCTGCCGCGCGCGGGTTAGGATGGTGTCTTCCATCTTGCGGGCGGCGCCTTCGGGCACGGTGGCGTCTTGCCAATGCCCCTGACCATCCTTGGTCTGGCGAAAGAGGCTGACGCGCACGCTATCGGCGCGGAGTTGCTGGTCCAGGATGACAATATTGGCTTTCAGCCGTTCATCCGTGACATTGCCGGGGCTGTGCCAGTCGGTCAGGATAACGCCGCCAAAGGGATCGGCGTTTTGTATAGGCATAAAAGACACCGTATCCAGCGCCGCGCGCCATAGGTAGGCGTTGACGCCGATGCCGCTCCCTTGCTGCTGTTTTTTCTTTTTCCCGCCGAACAGGCTCAGGCCGTCATCGCCGAAAATGCTTTCGCCTTTATTGAAGCGGCTGCCGCTCTGCTCCTCACTGGGATAGGACTTTTCCACCTTTGATTCGCCCGAACAGGCCGAAAGTATGAAAACCAAAGCAAAAACAGCGGATAGAAAACGCATCATGGGGTCCAAAAGCGGGGGGTGGAAAAGGACGCACACTATAGTCACAATTTCGCCACGATCAAAGCCCCTGCCCGGCTCGGCCTAAATCTAGTGGGGGAGGTCGGACTTCAATACCAGGAATCAGAATTATAGTTTACAGAACAAACATATATAGCAACTAAATTCCAACCCGGCATGGCCGCCATTTTGTGCCTTTATTGCCACATGCCTGTGCTTTGATGCGCCAAAGCCCCGTTTGCCGTTGACCAAAGCCGTGAATAAGAACATTTTGGGGGGGCAAGTCTCGGATACCGGGCGTTGCCATGTTTATCTGCCGCCCATTATGGGCATGTGTTCGAACAGATAGACAGAACAACCTTTGTACCGGGTTATTCAACCTCAAGTGGAGAACATGCAATGAAAAAATTGCTCCTCGCTTCCGCTGCCACCCTGGCCGTCACTGCTTTCGCAGCTGGCGCAATGGCCGCAGATGAAGCTAATAACGGCCTGAAATTGGGCCTCGGCGGCTACTACAGCGTTCAGGGTGCTTACGGCTGGCAAAAAGACAGCGCTGGCGAACCTGGTCAAAACGTTCAAAAAAGCGACATTTTCCAATACGGTGAAATCAACCTCACTGCGGAAAAGACTTTTGATAACGGCCTGACGGTTGGTTACAAAGGCGTCTTCATGTTGCCAGTAAGCACAGCAGCCGGTACGGCTGGTGTGGGCGGCACGCCAACGACGCAAATTCGTCAAGATTACGGATACTTCTCAGGCAACTGGGGCCGTTTCGAATTGGGTCAAAACTACTCACCTCTGTACTACATGAGCATGGGTGCACCTGCGGTGAATGATGAGTTCGATTCTATCGACCCTGATTTCAACCTGGTGAACGTTACGACTGCTACTGCTGCTTCTACCGGCGCAACCACGAATGTGGTCGGTGCGGGTAACTACGCAACGGTTGGCTTCACGCCTTTCTACAAGAGCGGTAGCAGCTCAGGCCTTCTGTCTGACAAAGTTGTATACTACACACCACGTTTCAACGGTTTCCAATTGGGCGCGTCTTACACGCCTTCTGCTAACCGTACGGGTGACGGCACCAAATCCGCAACTGGCGGTTTTGTTGCAAACAACTTTACCGGTGCACAAAACGAGCGCCTCGAAGTTGCAGGTGGTTATGACACTTCTTGGTCTGGCGTTGGCGTGAAAATCAGCGGCGGCTACGGTCATGCAGAGTCTGAAAACAACGTTGCAGCCAATGCTCCAACTGTTCCAAACTCGCAATTCAAAGACGAGCAGTCTTGGATCGCTGGCGCACAGTTGAGCTACCTGGGTTGGACAGTTGGTGGTGGTTATCTGTGGGATAACAACGGCCAGTCTTTCCATTCCGGTGCGCTGAACGCTGACGGCGAAAGCAAAATCTGGAACGCAGGTGTTGGTTATGACTTCGGTCCATACCATGCTGGCGTAACGTACTACCAGAACTCAACCGACGTTATTCACACAACGACGTCAACCTTCACGTCTACGGACAAGTTGAAGCGTTGGGTTGTTGGCGGCGGTTACAAAGTTGCTCCCGGTGTAGATCTGGAAACGACTTTGCAATTCCACAAATATGAAACTGCGAATTCAGCAGCGAACCTGTCAGGCAACAACAACGCCACAGTGTTCACGTTGGGTACGACAGTTAACTTCTAATCTTAGAAGTAGCTAATAAGAGAACGGGCGCCTTCGGGCGCCCGTTTTTTTGTGTCATCCCGGAAGCTAGCGGAGCTTAGTGCAAAGCACTTAGCGCAGCTGCTATCCGGGATCTCCCGGCGGTTCGTTCTTATTCTTCATGGGATCCCGGCTCTCGCGCCGCTGCGCGGCTTGGCCGGGATGACATTTATCGCCGCACGAAACTCAAAACCTCACCACTCGGCGGCGCGATGCTCAGCGGTTCATGCCGCTTCATCAGCAGGCCCAAGATCCGCGCCAGCATATCTTTCAGTTCTTTGCGCGGCACAACCATGTCGACCATGCCGTGATCGCGTAGATATTCGCTGCGTTGAAAACCTTCGGGCAAACGCGCGCGGATGGTTTCTTCGATCACGCGCTGGCCGGCAAAACCGATCACCGCGCCGGGTTCGGCAATATGAATATCACCCAGCATCGCAAAGCTCGCCGTCACGCCGCCGGTGGTCGGATCCGTTAAGACAACAATATAGGGCAGGGCGGCATTCTTTACTTGCTCCACCGCAATCGTTGAACGCGGCATTTGCATCAGGGATAGAATCCCCTCCTGCATGCGCGCGCCGCCGGATGACGGAATGGCAATAAATGCGCCTTTACGCCGCACGGCTTCCTGCGCTGCCACGACCAGGCCTTCGCCGACGGCCATGCCCATGGAGCCGCCCATAAAATCAAATTCAAACGCCGCGATCACCGCAACGCGTCCGCCGATGGTGCCGGCGCCGACTAAAATGCCATCAATGGCTTTGGTTTTTTGACGGTTTTCGCGCAGGCGGTCGCTATATTTTTTGCGGTCTTTAAAACGCAGCGGATCTTCAACCACGCGGGGCAGGGGGATGACTTCGAAGCGCTGATCGTCGAACAGCAAAGCCAAACGGTCGCGCGCCGACAAGCGCATATGAAAACCGCAATGGTGGCAAACCTGGTGGTGCTGCTGTAATTCCCGGTGATGCAGCATCGCGCCGCACGAAGGACAGCGCGACCAAAGATGATCGGGAACTTCTTTTTTCGCGGCTTGTTTTTCGCGCAGCGCCTGAATTTTCGGGCGCACAAAATTGGTAATCCAGTTCATGGGGGGAATATAAGGAAGAGGGGGGGAAGAAGCAAGAAATTAGGAGTTATAGGAACTAGGAGTTTAGGAAACAAAAAACCCCGCCACCAAATTTCCTTGGGGCGGGGCTTTTCGTCAATTAAGCGTAAAGCTTATTTGTGAGATGCTTGACCTGCTTTGTAGTTGGCAGACTGTGCATCAGACGCAGCTTGGTCTGCTTGACGCTGAGCGTCAGAAGCAGATTTGCGAGACTCAAGGTCCGCGCAAGCGCTGAGCATGCCAGCAACCATTACCAGCGCCAGAGCAGCTGCAACGGAACGAGCGATTTTGTTCATCGTAATCCCCATGGGTTAGAAAGGTTATTTGTGTTCGAACACGGTCTTGCAACCGAACGATCACAATAAGGCAAGCCGCGAAAAACGCGAGGGGGGTAGGGTTAAAAACGCATTATTTTTGCACATTTTTACCCACATTCCGCCGGACTGTGACCCCAATGCTACAGCCAAAACCGCAGAAAATTAAGAAAGTTTAATAGATTGCAAAGATCCCATAAACGCGCCGGCCGCTATTTCCGGGGCGAAAATTTATCCCGAGAATCCTACAATAAATTTCAATCAACAAAGGATTTGCGATGGCGACTTATCATATCCGCAAGGCCTATACGCCCAAGGAAAAAGACCTTTATGAAATCATGGTGATGGTGGGTTTTCTCGCCCTTGTCCTCGGTGCGATTACGGGACATTTCCTGATCGGGATCATGGGCGCGATCGGCGGCGGGATTATCGGCTGCGCCCTGGGTGTTTTTATTGTTCACCGTGTTCTATGGCACAACGTCGATAACGGCGCGAAGGAAGTTAAATTTAGAGAGAAGGGATGAGGAAGAAAGAACGAGGGAAATTTTAATTCCTCTTTGCTTTTTCCTTTTTCCTTGTCGCTATTCCCACTCAATTGTCCCGGGTGGTTTGGACGTGATGTCATAAACCACACGGCCGATGCCGCGGACTTCGTTGCAAATGCGCGTGGCGACGCGGCCAAGAAATTCGTGGGTGAAGGGATAGTAATCCGCCGTCATGCCGTCTGTTGAAGTCACAGCGCGCAGCGCGCACACATAATCATACGAACGTTCATCGCCCATCACGCCCACGGCGCGCACGGGGGTGAGTACGGCAAAGGCTTGCCAGATATCGTTATACAAACCGGCCCCACGGATTTCGTCCAGGTAAATCACATCCGCCGCGCGCAGCAGTTCCAGTTTTTCCGGCGTAATTTCACCTGGAATGCGGATCGCCAGACCGGGGCCGGGGAAGGGGTGGCGTTCGATGAAAACATCCGGCAGGCCCAGTTCGCGGCCCAGCGCGCGCACCTCATCCTTGAATAATTCGCGCAGCGGTTCGATCAATTTGAAATTCAATTTCTCCGGCAACCCGCCGACGTTGTGATGCGATTTAATCGTCACCGACGGGCCGCCGGAAAAAGACACGCTTTCAATTACGTCAGGATAAAGCGTTCCTTGCGCCAAAAATTCCGCGCCGCCGACCTCGCTCGCGGCTTTGTCAAAGACATCGATAAAGGTCGCGCCGATGATTTTTCGTTTGGTTTCAGGATCGCTGACGCCCGACAATTTGCGCAAAAATTCTTCGGATGCGTTCACGACTTTTAATTTAATATGGTAATGCTGGCGGAATAATTTTTCGACCTGTTCACCTTCGCCCGCGCGCAGCAGGCCCGTATCAACGAAAATGCAAGTGAGCTGGTCGCCAATTGCTTCATGGATCAATACTGCCGCCACGGCGCTGTCGACGCCGCCGGATAGGCCGCAGATCACCTGGCTTTTGCCGACTTTGGCGCGGATATCGGCAACGGCCCGGTCCTTGTAATTCGCCATGCTCCAGCCGCGCCCGCAGCCTGCGATCAAGTGAATGAAATTCGACAACAATTGCGCGCCTTGCGGCGTGTGCGCGACTTCGGGATGGAATTGCACGCCGTAAAAACGCCGCGCGTCATCCACAATGATGGCATAGGGCGCGCCTTCGGAAGTGCCGATAATCTGAAAACCATCGGGTAAGGTGCCGACGTGATCGCCGTGACTCATCCAGACTTTCATCGTGCCGCCCAGCGCGCCGATATCGGTCAGCAAAGGATGCTTGACGTTGATCGTCACATCAGCGCGGCCAAATTCGCGTACATGACCCGGCACAACCTTGCCGCCTAATTGTTCGCACATGGTTTGCTGGCCGTAACAAATTCCCAAAACCGGCACGCCCAATTTAAAAACGATTTCCGGCGCGCGCGGGGATAGGGGATCCGTCACCGATGCCGGACCGCCGGATAAAATAATCGCCTTCGGCGCGAAGGCTTCAATCGCCTCGGCCGGCATGTCAAAGGGATGTATTTCGGAATAGACGTTGGCTTCGCGCACGCGGCGGGCAATCAATTGCGTAACTTGCGAACCGAAATCGAGGATAAGGATTTTTTCTGTTGGGCTGGTCATGATCCCCGCATTTTATGGCCTAGCTTGCCGCTCACGGCAAGATCAATATTGCGTTGTTTATCATGCAATTCCGTGATAGGATGAAATTGTTCAATCTATGATAATCCGATGTGCCGCAGCCCGATTTGGGGGGAGGTCAGTCATGCTCATAATTCAACGTTTAGTGGTTAAACATTTGACTAAGGCGGAGTTTTCCAGGCGTATGAAGGACCTGCCGAACTTTACCCGCAAGGTTGCCAAGGCCAGCCTTATCAACGGCATTGCGAATTTTCTGGCTTTTATGATTAAAACAACCCGTTTTGTCCGGGTGTCAAATCCGGTTTTGTTTGTCGGCCTGGCTGTGGTGAATTTCGGCGCGGCCAAGGTGCTGGACTTGATTATCGTCGATCGTGAAACGAAACCGCCATCAGACCAACCCATAGACCGGCCGAAAATGGCGGCTTAGCCTTCGACTTTCGCGTTGTTGGTGGCTTCCTCGACCTCGGCGAAGGTCGGCTGGAATTCAGATGGAATTCCAGCCCGGCCCATTTCGACAGCGACCTGCACCGCGTTGCCGTGGAGGTAGGAAACCAAAACATCACGGATAATGTGATACATCGTGGCGTTGGCGTTGGATACGATCGCCATTTGCGCCGACATCGGCCCGACAAGGCCGTAAGCCAAGAAAACCCCGAGGAACGTTCCCACCAGCGCGCCGCCGATCATCGCGCCCAGCACGGGCGGCGGCTGGTCGATCGAGCCCATGGTTTTAATCACGCCCAAAACCGCGGCGACGATCCCCAGCGCGGGCAAGCCGTCCGCCAGGCTTTGCATCGCGTGTGAAGGCCCCAATGCTTCGTGGTGGTGTTTTTCAATTTGCTTGTCGATGTGGTTTTCGATCTGGTGCGGATCGTCCATGTTCATCGTCATCATGCGCAGCGTGTCGCAGATCAGATCGGCGGCGAAATGGTCGTGCAGGATGTTCGGAAACTGGCTGAAAATATTGCTTTCCTTGGGGTTTTCGATATGGGATTCCAGCGCGATGATCCCCTTGGTCTTCATGGTTTTGGTGAGCAGATACAGCAGCGTCAAAACATCCATATAATCTTTTTTCTTCCACGATGGGCCCTTGAACAGGCCGCCGAATGCACCGCCCATGCCCTTAATCGTCGCCATGGAATTGGAAATCAGGAAGGCCGCGATGCCCGCGCCGCCGATGGTGATCATCTCATGCGGCGCGGCCTCCAGTACGGGCTCCAGCTTTCCGCCCGCGATGACATAGCCGCCAAAGACCATGACAAATAAAACAACGATGCCGATGATGACTATCATGATGCGGCGAGTGTAGCGGATGATTCTGGCAGTGACGAGGGATGAGGGAGGAGGCAAGAGTGGCAAAAGGGATAAGGGATTTAAAAACACATCGCTTCTACCTCATCGTTTGCCGCTAAAATAGTTCTTGACAAAATTCCTATACAGGAGTATATTCATAATCAACAGCGCCCGGAATCCGTCCGTACGACGACGGAAACCGGGCGTTTTGTTATGTTCAACGTTCCCTGGGCTCCATGAGCGCTCGCGCATTCCCTTGCGCGGGCGTTTTTTGTTGCCCGCTTCATTTTCATATCAACCTCAGGAGTCCTTATGACGATTAACCTACTTCCCCTGGACGGCAGCGGTCATCCGATTGACCTTTTCCGCCTCAGTCCCGGCAATGCGCAGCAGATTGCTTTTACCGGCACCTCGGCGCGCCAGACGAATGCCTTTGTTTCCAACCGCCTTGCAATTGCGGTTTATGCGACCAAGGATTGCTTCGTCAAAACCGGCAGTAATACTGTGACCGCGACAACGTCCGATCATTTTCTGCCCGCCGGTTTTTACACCACGCTGGCGCTCAAGGGCGACACTTATATCGCCGCGATTTCGAACGGCACCAACGGCACCCTTTACATCTCGGAGCTTGAATAATGAACAGAACTCTAGGCGTCGGCACCTCCGTCAATAGCGGCGGCACCGTCACGAGTGTCAGCTTCTCAGGCGGCACGACGGGACTCACGGCATCGGGCGGGCCCATCACCGCTGCGGGCACTCTCACACTGGCGGGCACACTCGGCGTCGCGAATGGCGGCACGGGCAGCGGCACGGTTTTAACGCAAGGCAGTATTGTTTTTGCGGGCGCATCCGGCGTTCACACCCAGGATAACGCCAATCTTTTCTGGGACGGCACGAAACATTTTCTGGGCATCGGCACGGCAACGCCGGCGGCGCGGATTCACGCGGGCGGAAGTTTTTCCGCCGCCGCATGGACGACCAGCGGCATCGGTTTGCGGATCGATGCTTCCGCCGCCTATACGGATACCTCGTCATCGGGCGCGGTCACGACGTTTTCCAACCATGTGATCAACGGCGGCCAGGTGAATGCCAGCAGCGCGGTGACTTATTCCATTCCCATCGGCATGACGGTCACATCGCCGACGGCGGGCACCAATGTCACTTTCGGCCAGACCGCAACGGCTTTGCAAACCATCGGGAATTTCCGCGTTACGACATCATCATCGAATGCGCTGATCGTGGAATCCACCCTAGGCGCTACGCCGACTTTCCAGATTTCGACCGGCTCGACAGGATTATTGGGCATCGGCACCTCGCCGTCGGCGAAAATTCATGTGGCGGGGAATAACACTGCTGCTTCCTGGACGACCAACGGTATCGGATTACGCGCGGATGCGGCGACCTATACGGATTCCTCATCCAGCGGCACGGTTACGCTACAAGCGATCCATGCGATTGCCGTCCCGACCGTGGCTTCTTCCTCCGCGACGACCTATTCCGCCTATACGACCATGTATGTTGCGGGCGTGCCGACGGCGGGGACAAATGCGACGCTGACGAATAAATGGGCGATCTATTCTCCAGCCGCAAACTATCTGGGGGCTTCCGCGGTCTTTGGCGGCGGCGTCTCGAACCAAAACGCGCGCGTCACCATTATGGGCAGCACGTCGATTTCGGCCTGGACGTCGAACGGATGTGTCCTGAACTGCCAGGCCGCAACCTTCACGGACCAGACCAGCTCCGGCACGGTCGCGCTGAACGTGGCGGTGAATTTCGGCACGCCTACCTTTGCCGCCAGCAGCGCGACAACCTATACCAGCGCCGCCGCCGTTTACATTCCGGGCGCGCCGATCGCCGGAACGAACGCCACGCTGACCAGCTCTTATGGTTTGTTGCTCGGTGCAACGGCCAATCTCGGCCTCTCCGGCGGCGCGGGATTGGGCAGCGGTTCGGGCGTGATTTCCATCGGCAACGCAACCACGGACCCAACCGCCAATCCATCCGGCGGCGGGATTTTATATGTCTCGGGCGGCGCGCTGAAATACCGCGGCTCATCCGGCACCGTCACCACCATCGCCAACGCATAAGGAGCATCACATGGCACTCAGCAAATCCATTCCATCCGGCCCCGACCTGGCCGCCACCTATCACGCGATTTTTGATATCGCCTGGGATAAATTATCCAAAATCCAGACCATCAGCGTGAACAGTTTCGTCAGCCAGGCCAACCGCGAAGCATGCGGCACGCCCATTTTTCAATTCCCCTTCGCCGCATCGGCCCAACAACCACTCACGCTTTCGGGTTGTTATGACTACCTGAAAACGACCGACGTGTTTCAAGGGGCGAGCGATGCTTAATCCACAGCCGAAACAATACGCCATTTTGCTGACCGAGGATGATTTGAACGTCATCGGCCACGGCCTCGGCAAAGTGGCGATGGAAATCGCGCTGCCGGTGCATCAGAAAATCGGCCAGCAGTTTTTTGCGCAAAAGCAGGAAGAAACGCCGCCGCCCCAAGAACCGCCAGCGTCGCCGTGATGGGTTATGCGGGGCGCAGGAGTTTAGGAACCAGAAAAATATCTAAACTCCTAGTTCCTATAACTCCTAGTTCCTATTATCCTCTCCGCATGACCATTGACCTCGCCAAAACCGTTCGCACCATTCCGGATTTTCCCAAACCGGGAATTCTGTTTTACGACCTTGCCAGCGTGCTGGCCGATGCCGCCGCCTGGCGTGAGGCGGTGGCCCAAATGGCGCAGAAAGCCGCCAAATATCAGCCCGAATACATCGCCGGTATAGACGCGCGCGGGTTTTTGTTCGCGGGCGCGCTGGCGCTGCATTTCAACTGCGGCGCGGTGATGGTGCGCAAAAAAGGCAAGCTGCCGGGCGATGTCATCGAACATTCCTATTCACTGGAATACGGCACCGACACGCTCGAAGCGCAGGCGGGAATTTTCCCGCCCGGCGTGCGCATTGTTGTCGTGGATGATTTGCTCGCCACCGGCGGCACGCTGGCCGCCGCATGTCATTTGCTCGAAAGATTGGGCGGTGACGTGCGCGCGGCGATCACGTTTATTGAACTGACCGGCCTCGGCGGACGCGATTTAATCAAGGTGCCGTTTGAGACGCTTTTACAATTTCCAGCCTAAGGAGGATTGGGGCCTAGCCCGCGTAAAGCATCAAGGGTATTGACAGCCTCTTGCTCTCTTTCCTTTTTCATTTTTTCGGAGATACTGAGTTTCTCAAACAAATAATTTCTTAAAAGACTCCCCGTTCTTATGTTATTTACCAAGTAATCATTTGACAATTTGGATCTCCCCAGCAGCTTATCAACAACAGGGGTCGTAATTGGTAAAGTCCAGTTTTGCGTTGCGCGACAAAAATAATCAATCGCGCGCTTATCTTTATCATCCACCCAATCCACATCGGTTTTGGGATGTTCGATAATTGCCTCCATCAAAGCGGCTGCGGAGCCTCGCTTAATCCAGGGGGCCCGCGACCATTCAGTCTGGCCTTGTCGGCCTATGGTAAAGTTATCAGCAGCACAAGCTTTTGATAATTTTATCAAACTCTCCGATAAAATCTGGGGGGTTAGACCGGTCACTTTATTTTGTTCTAATGCGGCCACTGCCAGATCATAGGGACGCAGCATTTTTTGTTTATTTTGATCCGGATTTTCGGAAAAAGTGCATAAAGACACGATATCTTCCGCGGTCACCAGCGCGCCTGCGTTGATTAACGACTGACCGAGAGTGAATGCTTCCGCAACGCCTTGTTTTGTGAAAAGAAGGCCTAAAGCCGCGGCTGCGCTAGGGCCCGCCACATCAATATAGGGCAGAATGGCTTCAGCTTTATTTGGCGCACAATTTTCCGCCATTCTGTAAATGAGTGTGCTTTCCGCCTTATCATCTAGCGCAAAATCCAGGTCAACGCCGGCCTCACCAAGCATGACATAAAACGGTGCTGGAGGGGATTCATAGTAGCGTTGCGCCAGTTTTACCGCAAAGGTCCGGCGCAGAGTTTCATTGCCGCGCAGGGTTGTTCCCATTTCCTGCAGAAACCCTTGCGGGTAATCAGCAAAACTATGATTCAATATTCTATCGGCAAGTGTTTCAGCAGATGCTGAAACTTCCTGCTTGCTCTCGACCGCCAATAGCCGGTTTTTGCGCGCACGCTGCTCCGTCGCTGCGGTGCGGATCGCAACCAGTTTGTTATCATTTTCCAGATCACCCAAGGTTTCGCGCAAGTCGGAGATTTCCTGGGTCAGACGCTCCGCTTCCTTCGCGGCATTGACCGCATCTTGGAGGATTGTTGTGATATTTTCCTTCTTAAAAACGGTGGCCAAGGCCGGATCTGTCAGGATTTTTTGCATCAGATCCGTGAATTGGGCATCGCTTTCCAGCGCCTTCAGGCTTTCTTGTTTTGCCGCAATATCGGCATCAAGCCCCTGTTGCTGACTTTCCAGTTTTTGGACGGCCAGCCGGTTTTCTGCCAACTGTGCTTCAACGGCGGTGGCCATATCGGCGAGTTCTTCCCAAAGCCCTTGCTGGGCTTCCAAAGCTTCCAGATTTCTCCTGGATTCTTCGCGAGGCGTAATCACGGCGCGGCCGATTTGATGATGAAACTTGGTCAGAATGCCTTCAAAAAAACGCTGGATTGGGGAGCGTTGCCGAAGCGCATCTGCTGCGCGCGCAGCCGGCAACGTCATGCCAACACTATTCAGGGCCTGCAGCCTTTCCTGCAAAGCGCGGGCGCCTGTTTGGGGTTCCAGAACAGCTGCTTCAGTGTTCAAATCGTTCATAGTGATGTTCAAATGAGTTATGGGGCCATCCTATCCCATCCACCATGCAAGTAAAAAGAAAAAAGTGATAAGCGAGGAATGAAAAATGACAAAGGGACAAGCGATAAGCAAAAAATTTCTCTTCCCTTATCCCTTTTTGCTCATCGCTTGTCGCTAAATGTCAACATGAAAATTTTTTCATACTCCCCCTTTCGAGTGATTCTGGAATCGGCTACATGTTGTGGAGTGATGATGATCAGACCAAAGATGTTGTGTCAAAAACACAAATGCAATTTCGGTTTGATGAAAGACCTATAGAAGAACTTTAGAAGGGATTTGGTTCATGACCTGGACGCCGGAGCGCGAAAATCAATTACGTGAATTATGGACCGCCGGATTATCCGCCAGCCGTATCGCCGCCGAACTCGGCGGCACCACCCGCAACGCAGTCATTGGTAAAGCGCACCGTCTCGGCCTCTCCGGCCGCGCATCGCGCAAGGGTGGCGGCAAATCATCGGGCGGCATGCGTTTGGTTTCACGTGTTTCCTCACCGCGTCCGCCGCGCGCGCAAATCCGCCCGCGTTATATTGAGCCGGTGGAACGCTCCGCAACCGCGGTTTCCCTGGAAGAATTATCGGAAAAACAGTGCAAATGGCCTTTGGGCGATCCGCGCACCCGCGAATTCCATTTCTGCGGCGGCGCACGGGCAGAGGGTATGTCCTACTGCGATTATCATTGCGCCGTGGCTTACCAAGTCCCGTCACGCCGCGAGGAATCCGCCCCTGCGGAACGTCCTGCATCGGATGCAGCGAATTGGTAATTAGGAACTAGGATTTTAGGAGTTATAGGAATTAGGAACTTAATTTCCTAAACTCCTAGTTCCTATAACTCCTAACCCCACCCTAAGCATGCCCATTCTCCGCCACCAGCATTTCCGGATGGGCGATGCCGATGCCGCGCAAAGCGTTGCTCCACATCGTCGGTAATTCTTTGTGAAAGACCAGATCACGCGCCGCCGGGCCGGATAGCCACACGCCTTCGCGCATTTCATGTTCCAGTTGCCCCGCCGTCCAACTCGCGCAGCCGAGGGTAAAACGCCAGGGGATCGTCCCTTCATGCCACATCAGTTCCATCAGGGCATCCGATGTCGCGCTGATGGAAACTTCGGGCGTCACATGGTGGCTGTCCGTATGGCGCAGTTCCGAACCGTGCAGAATAAATCCCCGCTGCGGTGCCACCGGCCCGCCCAGATGCACGCGCAATAATTCTTCGGGCAGATTGATGTCGGATTTCAGATTATCCAGAACCTGATTGATATTCAGCGTGCCGACCAAACGGTTCAATACCAGCGCCATCGCGCCTTCAGCGTTATGATAGCACACCAGACTAACCGTGCCCGCAAAACGCTTATCCGGCATGCCGGGCATGGCAATCAGCAATTGGCCTTGCAGCGAATTTTTCACAGGATTTTGATTGGGCGGTTTTTCCATTGATAGTAAATGTAGTAACCCGACAGCACCGCCGCAAGGGTAAACCAGGTGAGGGCGTATTGCAGGTGGTCGTCGGATAGTTCGGGTTTTTTTCCGATTGTGATAACCGTGCCGTGAAAGCCCTTTACGTTTTTGGGCGTGGTCGGCATCGGTCTGCCGTTATCATCATCCAGAATGGCATAAACCGGATAGGAAGGCGAAGCGGGCCGGGCTGGCCACATGATCTGCCGCTTCCGCGTCGCGGATGGCAACCACCAGGGCGCGGGAGAAAAAGGCATGAATAAGGCGGGACCGGAAAACGAAAAACCCACGTCAATCTCTTCTTCCGCCTTTTTTAAATCAAAATCCTGCGCCACCCAGCCGACGAGGATCAGCAGATGACTATGATCGAATGTCGTTGCGTTACAAAATAAATAATTCCCGGCTTTATCATTCAGAAATTTTCCGGGCTGCAAAGAAAAACTGGATCCCTGGCAATCCGCCAGGATGATCATTTTATGCGTGTAGTCCAATTCGTTCCCGGAAACCTGCGCCAATGGCGGTAAATCTTTCAATTCTTCCCGGTAACTTTTTTCAAGACGGGCTATGGTTTCATGCTTCCACTCCCGCCGCTGCAACTGCCAAACGCCCAGCGCCACCGTGCCAAGGATGGTGGATAAAATAATGGCGTGAAAAAGAAAGTTCTTCATCACGCCATTATACCGGAATAGGAAATTAAATTAATTCCTAATCTGCCACACGCCGCCGGGTTGCATGCAGGCTGTGCCATAGGTTCTTTGCGCCGCGCCGCCGACGTTGATGGTGCTTTGATATTCGCGGCAATAGCTGCTGCCTGCTGGTGCGCCTTCAACGACCACGGGCGCATAGGCGGGATAACGCGTTGCGCAGATATGGTTCGCGCGGTTCAGCAGATGCGGGAATGAACCGGTGCCTGTCACGGTAATGGTCTGGCCGCTGGCGCAGGTCATCGTGACGGATGCGGGTTCCTGATAAACCGTCACCGGCGCGGGCGCCCAGACGGGTGCAACGATCAGGCCGGGGCCCATGCCGAAATAAACATCCGGCCCCCGGTGCGCGCGGTGCCAGCCGGGATGATCGGCGTGAAAGTGGCGGTGATCGTCCCAATCCGCGCGCGCCGCCGTGGCCGCGCTGGTCAAAATGATTAAAGCCAAAGCAAAAACGCCAAAGCGCGAGAAAAAGTTAGACATCAAAAGCTCCTTTCAAAAGCCGGTCATTATAGGATCAGGCAAGTCACATAAATTTTCAAATGAATTCGGATTTATTTTGTGAAGAAATATTTATCTTTTATAATTCCAGCGCATAAAAACGCGTATCCACCGCCATGCGGGGAAAAGCAGGGGGCAATTGATCCGGCGCGATTAAGTGGAAACCATTGCGTTCGTAAAACCGGTGCGCGGCGATAAATTTATCCGTGGTTCCCAATATAATCTGATGAAATCCGTGCTCGCGGGCATAGGCAAGGCTGATATCCAAAAGCGATTGGGCAATGCCGTGCGGCCCGCCGCGCCAATCGGCATGGACGAACATCTTGCGCAGCGCGGCAGTTTGGTTGCCGCAATCAATCAATCCGCTACAGCCGACAACCTGGGCATCATTAATGGCAAGCCAGAATTCGCCTTTGCCCTCTTGGCGAAAAAATTGCGCGGGATTTAGTAGATCAGGCTGATCCTCTGCCGTGATGGGCAAGCCGAATTCCTGGCGCTGTATGGCCGTGACCAAGGCAATCAGATTATCATGATATGCCCAATCAAAGGGAACAATCCGAACGGTTTGCGGTGTGTGGTTGACGGCAACCGTCATACCAACTTCATCTTCGCCATTGTCTCCGCGATTTGCACGGCGTTCAACGCCGCGCCCTTGCGCAGGTTGTCGCCGACGCACCAGAATGAAATGCCGTTATCCACTGTGGGATCCTGGCGGATGCGGGAGATAAACACTTTATCCTCGCCCGCGCATTCAACCGGCGTCACATAACCGCCGGGCTCGCGCAGGTCAACGACGGCCACACCGGGCGCTTTTTGCAGCAATTTACGCGCGTCGCGTTCGTCCATATCGTTTTCGAATTCCACCCAGATGGCTTCGCTGTGGCCGATAAAGACCGGCACGCGCACGCAGGTGGCGGTGACCTTGATTTTCGGATCCATGATCTTTTTCGTCTCGGCCACCATTTTCCATTCTTCCTTGGTATCGCCGCTGTCCATAAAAGCGTCGATTTGCGGGATGCAGTTGAATGCGATTTGTTTGGTGAAAATTTCCTGCTCCACCGGATCGTTGACGAAAATCGCGCGCGTCTGGCGGAACAGTTCATCCATCGCGTCCTTGCCCGCGCCGGAAACGGATTGGTAGGTGGAAACGACCACGCGTTTGATGGTCGCGGCGTCATGCAGGGGTTTCAGCGCCAATACCATTTGAATGGTCGAACAGTTCGGCGTTGCCACGACACGTTTTTTATCAAACCCGCGCAGCGCCTCCGGATTCACCTCCGGCACCACCAGCGGCACATCTGGATCCATGCGGAAGGCCGATGATTTATCAATCACCACCGCGCCAGCCGCCGCCGCGCGCGGCACGAGCGCCTTGACGTGTTCGGTTTCAACGGCCGCGAAAACAAAATGCGTGTCGGTGAAATCGTATTTCGCCAGGTCGTGGATTTTCAAAACATGATCCTCGCCGAACGAAACCTCGCCGCCCGCGCTGCGGGCCGAGGCCAGCGCCACGACCTCAGATGCCGGAAACTGCCGCTCCGCCAGAATTTGCAGGACTTCGCGCCCGACATTGCCCGTCGCGCCCGCGACGGCGATTTTGTAGGATTTTTTTGTCATGACGTTAGCTTAACAAAGTTTTTGGCGCGCGAAAGTATATTTATTGGATTTTTGAACCAACATCACGTTTTAACGGCCAGCTTTTGCGCCAAAAGTTTTTCCACCCGGCGGCCGTGCATTTCGGTGACTTCAAAACGCCAGCCGCCGTGTTCGAAATGATCGCCCACGCGCGGGATGCGGCCGATCGCGCCCAATGCCACGCCGCCCAGGGTGTGATAAGTTTCTTCCCCCGGCAAATCGGATAAATGCAAACGCGTTTTGACTTCATCCACCGCCTCGGCGCCTTCCATCAGGACGGTGCCGTCATGGCCGGGCGCGCCGGGCGCGGCGTCTTCCTCATCCGCCAATTCGCCGACGATGGATTCCAGAATATCCAATTCCGTCACGATGCCTTCCAGCACGCCATATTCATCGACGACAAAGCCCATATGAATTTC